>CAYNDE010000047.1:0-11596 GCA_964395535.1 uncultured Pirellulales bacterium | reverse complement strand
CGATGATTTCAGCTTTTGTGGGCATAGCATCGAGCGAGCCGAACCTGGTACAGATAAGAGCTCCTGCGGCGGAGGCGAATTTTACAGCTTTTCTTATGTCATCGTTGGCTCCGAACGAGGCGGCCAAGGCGCCGGCGAATGCGTCTCCGGTACCGGTATGGTTGACAAGCTCAACCTCGAAAGCAGGTACGTGGTCTGCTGATTTTCTGTCAACGACCATACAGCCGCGTCTTCCCATTGTTATAACAGCGATGCCGACCCCGCGAGCGACAAGGTCCGAGCCAATGAGCTTGGCTGTGCGAATGTTCGCTGCTGAATGCTCTGTTATGTCTGCGGCTTCGTAAAGATTGGGTATCAGGACGTCAGCAGAAAAATACCCTATCGGCAGCTCTGCGGCTTTGTCGGGTTTGTCAAGAGGTCTGGCTGGATTGAGAATGACTTTTGTGGCGTGCACCTTAGCGCAGCTTATGGCTGCAACAATTGTGTCCTCGGGCAGATTTCCGTGAATCAGGCAGATGTCAGCTTCGGAAATCACCTGCTCTGCGAGCTTGATATCGTTTGTGTGCAAAGCGCTGTTGGCTCCGGTGTAGATTAGCGATGCGTTTTCGCCGATTGAGTTTACCATTGTTATGACTGCGCCGGTGTTTTTGGCCTGGGCGGTGAATACGTAATCGGTGTTTATCTTATACTCGGCGAGTGTAGATTTTACTTTGTCGGCGAATGGGTCACCGCCGATTTTGCTTATCAGGTTTACGTGACAACCGCATAGCGCCGCCTCGACCGCCTGGTTGGGCCCTGGGCCTGTAACGTTGTACGAAAGAGCACTTCCAGTGACGGGCTGAGACGGCAGAGGGAATTGACTGCACTTGACGGTAATATCTACGTAACTGCCCCCGATTACGACTAACCTGGGTACCTTGGTCGTCATATTTACCCCAAAATCCCTTTTTGAGTATATCAGTTTATCGGTCCGTCAAAATCCGGATCTTCAATGAATCAGTATATCAGTTAATTTTCAAATCTCAATAAATAAAAAGGGCTGCCAGTTCCTACCTGACAGCCGGTTAGCATTATGGTTTTTTCTAAAGGCTCCTAATTTTTTGCACAAGTATCACGGCCATCTTGGCCGTGCTACCACGGGCTTGAAGCCCGTGGTACTTTGCGTATTTTGTGATAATTTTGATGTAGTGCTCTTCAGCATTACACCTTCATCTCAAGGCGGCGGGCGTATGTGATTGAGTACCGATTGTTTTTGTAACCTCCTTAATAGGCTGTCAGGTCCTTGTGCGGCAGTTGCTTTGCTGTAGTTGTCCCGACAGCGTTCAAGCATAGACGCTCTGCCGGCGGATTTCGACGTCAAAAGGTGCATAACTATAGCCGGCGTTAAAAGCAAAGCTTTCATTGTACTATTCCCTAAAATTTTTACGCACCGTAGAATTTCATCGTCGTTTCGAGAAATTTTTCTACATATTTATTAGTATTATTTTTTTTGCCCGGAACGAGAGAGACAATGAAGAATATTCGATTTTGATACTGATAACAGCTAAAGTCCGGCAGAAGGTTAAGATAGGCAAGATGTTAAAAATGGACAAAAGAAGGTTGCATTTCGTTTTTGTTAGTATCGAAAAAGGCTTTTTTGCAAAAGAAAAAAATTTTTAATGCAGGATTTTTTTTAGGTTAAAAAATTATCAAAAAAACCAGTCTTGCCGAAATTTACTCTACGGCTTATGTGATACAGACGACTCGACTGAGTCTTTCAGCAGAAAAGGCCACTTAAAAATTATCGCTGATTGCATTGATTAAGCTGATTACGCTGAGATAAGTAAATCAGTTAAATCAGCCCGCCTCGGCTCGACACCTGCGGCGAGACGGGCGAAATCAGTGATTAAATAATTCGTGGCAATTCGTGTTAATTTGTGAAAATTTGTGGTAAAAATAAACGAAGGTCTGGTATTATGAATGCACAAAAGCGACTACCGGTACTATGCAGGTTTGCAGGACTTGTTTTTTGCGTTATTTTTATTGTTGGCTGTGAGGAACAGTCAAAACAGGCCGATTTCAGCCAGAGCTGTTTCGGGCTCTCCAACAGCTTTTACGGCAGGCCTAATCGATATCAGTGTAGAAACCTTCCACAAGCTATGAGAGGTGCATATCGTATCGAGCCGGTGAAAAATATCTCAATGATGGATTTGAAAGAGATGCTAAGGAAAAAACAGCTCGTCGCTGAAGAATTCAAAAAGGGCGAGCGTTATGTTGCTATGCGTGATTCGCGTATAGTTCAGTTCGATACATTCGTATCAGGTCTGGTTGTCGTCATAGAGAGATACCACATTTTAGACTAATTAACTCTTTCGCCAAGATCGTATTACTGTTTTTTTGAAACCTAAGCTCTAAATTCTATGGGAAGAAATACCTGGTGTCTGTCATCATAGTAATCTTGTTAAGCTATATCTTATCTTAACATGTGTTAATGTACCTTTCTGTGTTAACATAAAATTCCTCATTTTTGGCTTGAAATCGCGGTATTTCTATTTGCAAGTTTGAAATATATATAAATTTATAAAATTTTTGTATTTTTTCATACAAAAAGCTTGACAAAGTTTAGTAGTATGTTAAAATGATAATAATGTTTGGTATGTATAAAACATATATTGTTCTTGTCAGCAGTAAAAACTAAACAAAAAATTGAGTTACTGACCGACAGGACAATGTGTTAAAAGTCATAGTTTTACGGTCAAAAGATTGTTTATTTAATCATAAAAGCGGGTTTTTCAACCCAGCAAACCAGAGGTTTTAAATCAGCTTACTGAATCACATTGCGTTTGAGGAACAATTAAAACGGACAAGGCGCAATGCAGTGCGATGGTCCAGTATCGCGTATTGCGTATACCGTATTGAATCAGTTCCAAGATGGCTGTTTTTTTCATTTTATTCCATAAATTTCCGGATTTTTTTAATTATGGTCCTTGACTTTTACGTATTATATGAATATACTATGTGTAGTCAATGTAAAGCAATATAATTGAAATCCGGAGTAAATCCAATGGCTGGAACTGCACAAATAAATACAAGAATCGATAATGCCACAAAAAAAGAGGCTGTGAAAATTCTGCACTCTTTGGGATTGACAACGTCACAGGCTATAACCATGTTTTTTAAGCAGATTATCTACACCAGGGGTATTCCTTTCGAGCTTAAAATCCCGAACGATACTACTATTGAGACTTTTAGAAAAACTGATGCGAACAAGGACCTTCACAGAGTATCAAGCGTTGATGAGCTGTCTAAGGAGCTTAAAAGCTGAATTTGGTTTATACAAGCCGATTCAAAAAAGACTTTAAGCTGATGACCAAACGCGGCAAGGACGCCGGTAAGCTTTTTGACGTTATCGAAAAATTGCTCAAAGAAGAAACCTTACCCGCTAAATATCAGGACCATCCACTTGTCGGAAAATGGAGGAGCAGGCGTGACTGTCATATCGAGCCGGACTGGATTTTGATTTACTATGTGAGAGGAGACGAGCTGATACTGGAACGAACAGGAAGTCATTCTGATTTATTTAAGTAATTTTATTACGAACCTATCAATTTGTTGATACTCAAATCATTTCGTTAACTATTTATTTACGTACAGCGTTTGGATGAAATTTTCTTAATTCATAGTTCTAACTTCTCAGTTCTCAATTTTCGGGGATTCAACAGGGAGGTTGAAATGAAAGAAAGAACAGTCTGTGATGAAAAGAATAAACGAAAATATCCGGTGCGAACCAGCACTACTACAATTAAATCGAGACAGAATCGATCTGCTGCGAAACAGGATATATCTTCTGACCGGGGCAGACAGAATACTTATGACGATGTACCTGGAGAACGGGGCCAGCTTTCGCCAGATAGCAAAACTTACCGGCGTTTCGGAGAGCACAGTCGGGCGGCGAATACACAAAATCATAAAAAGACTTATGGACGGCTATTTTATACTGTGCCTTAGAAACCGTGACAGACTCAGCTCAATCGAGCTGAAAATCGCAAAGGAGTTTTTCGTTAACGCCCTGCCAATGACAAAAATCGCTGAAAAGAAAAATGTAAGCTACTACCAGGTCCGAAAGGCAATCGAGAATATAAAAAAGTGTATCAACTAACAGTAGGAATTGGTTAAATGGTTAATTGGTTAATTCAATGGATCTTCACCCTATACCCTCCACTAACTAATTAACTAATCACTAATTAACTAAATTTATATGGTGACGTTCACGATATCAAAAAGGTTCAGGTGGAAACACAAGTTGTCTGAGAATGCTGCACGTGTCTGCAGGATGTTCGGATTAACCGCTGACAGGCTTGACGAGCAAAGTATTGAGCACAGATGCACATTAAAAATAAAGGAAGGTGACATCGTATATATTACAGGTCCTTCGGGTTCGGGAAAAACAGTAATTCTCGAAGAGCTTGAAAGAAAAATCGGGCCTGGAAAAAGAGTGAACCTTTCACAAATCGAGCTTTCAAAAGACAAGGCTGTTATCGATTGCATAGATGGTGACATTATAAGCAGGCTGCAGACACTCAGTCTTGCGGGACTCAATGACGTTTTCTGTGTACTGAACCGGCCGGCACGATTGAGCGAGGGTCAAAAATGGCGGTTTCGTCTGGCAAAGGCGCTTAGCAAAAAAGCTGAGTATGTATTCGCAGATGAATTCTGCTCAGGTCTTGACAGGATAACTGCATGCGTTATCTCGCATAACGTAAGAAAATTTGCGGACAGGACGGGGGCAAAATTTATCCTCGCATCGAGTCACGAGGACATACTACTTGATTTGTCGGCTGACGTTCTGGTTGTGAAGGATTTCAGCGGGCCGGCAAATATCATATATAAGGACACGCAAAGAAAATATGCGTAAGTGCAGCATAATAAAGAGCATACAGATAGCACAAGGAACGAAAAAAGACTATGAGCAGCTCTCGATGTATCATTATCGCGATACGAATCTTGGTCCCTATGCTGCGATTTATATTTTGAAGCCGGTGGGCAGGCTCGCAATGTCACTGAATAAAAAACCGGTTGGCGTTATAGTATATACGATGCCGCCGACATCGCTTGAGTTGCGAAGCATTGCCTTGAGTGACTTACTTGATGGCCTGGACAAAACAACAAGATTGAGCGTCATCAATAAAACAATAAGGACAATCAGCAGAGTGATTGTTGATCCGAGATTTCGGAATCTCGGTCTTGCGACGACACTTGTAAGAGAGACGCTTGGCTTACTTGATGTTCCGGTTATCGAGGCAATGGCGGTGATGGGGCTTGTCAATCCTTTTTTTGAAAAAGCTGGTATGAAGGCATACAAAGCGCCGCTGCCGGCAAGATGTGTGCAGCTCAAAGAGGCTTTCGAATATGTCGGCATAAAAGAAAATCAGTTAATCGATGCTGTAAAGGTGCAGGGCAAAATCGAAAGGCTCAGCAGGCGTAAGAGTTTATTTCTGGAAAGGCAGATGCGAGAATTTCTCGCCGGTTACGGCAAGCGAAGGCTGATGTCGGACGGCCTGGAAAGGACAAGATATATCCTTAATAAATTAACCGCAAGGCCGGTGTATTATATTTGGTTCAATAAGAGCACAAGTACATAAGAGCAAAAGAGCACAAGTAATAAGTCATAAGTCAAAAGGATAAAAATATTAGACACGGATTAACACTGATTAACACAGAATAAAAAATAGATATAGGAAATGAACAATTTGTGTTAATTCGAGAAAATTCGTGTAATTCGTGGTTATAAAAATTCATAGTTCGACGTTCAAAGTTCGATGTTAGATAAAAAGATGTCAAGTGACATTAAACAAATACCGTTAAGTAAGCTTGTGGCTCATCCGGACAATGCGAACAGGATGAGCGAGCTTACATTCGGTAAGCTCGTTCGCAATATAAAGATAAGCGGAAAATATGAGCCGCTCGTAGTTCGAGTGCACCCAAAGAAAAAAGGGTTCTATCAGATTATCAACGGCCATCATCGCGTTAAAGCCTTACTGCAGCTCGGCTTACAATCGGCAGACTGCGTCGTCTGGGACGTCGACGACAAACAAACTGCGGTACTTTTAGCGACGCTTAACAGGCTGCAGGGAAGTGACATTTTAGATAAAAAGCTCGAGCTTCTGAAAAAGTTGAAAGCTGAATTCAATCAAAAAGAGCTTTCGAAACTTTTGCCTTACACCAAAAAGCAAATCGAGAAATTGACGAACCTGAAGCAGCTGATACCAGGTAAGTGTGTCGGTGACATTGACTTTGCAAAGCCGCTGGTCTTCTTTGTTAGTGACAGTCAGCATAAGAATATTGAGCGGGCGATTGGTATAGCTGAGGATAAAACTATAACCAACAAAGCCAAAAGAAGAGCTGATGCACTTGTGAGGATAGCGAGGGAGTATCAGCCACAGAGGATACAGAGAGCACAAAGAAAAAAATGAAATTTATATTAAGCCACAGAGAACACAGAGCTCACAGAGAAAAAAATGAAAGGAACTTTAGACACAGATTTACACGGGATTTACACAGTTAAAAATAATATAAATAAATCAGTGTTAATCGGTGTTAATCCGTGTCAAATTTTTCTTTTTACAGACGATGATGGCGGAAAAGTCGAAGGCTAAAAAAAAGCATGATGGCTTGTGGGTGCCGAATCTGATACTGAATCTTTTCGATATCGATGAGGCCTGCAAGATGCTGCTGGCACATTTTTACAGCTTCGGCGAAAAAGGCTGCTACCAGAGCAATAAAACATTAGCTCAAATCTTTATGACAGCTCCAAGGACGATCTGCAAACGAATTTCAAGGCTGAGTAAGTATCTGTATATAAAATGCCCCAAAGGTTATTACCGAACGATATGGGTTAAGGTTCATCCGCAGGTTTCAGAAATGATGGAGAAAAGATTTAACAATCAGGAGCAGGGGGTACGAACGAGCGTTCGTAGTGACTGCGCAAAATCTGGTGATTCGACTACACAAGATTGTGTATCTGGACTACGAAAGAACGTGCGCACTACTAATACATATACTAATACAGAGACTAATAGATGTACTGCAGCCGACTTGCCTATGCCTGCCAGTGGGCAGGCAAGTCGTCTGCTTGAACAAAGAAGGGCAGCGGCACGGGAGAAAATCGAGCAGTTCAAAAAAAGAATTGGTATCGGCGAAAAAAGAGAGCGGATGTCGCCGGAAGAGTTCGAGAAGAGAAGGCAAATGATAATAAAACAGCTCCGCGAAGAGTGAAACCACTAAGTCACTAAGACACAAAGAATTTTTGACACGGATTTACACGGTTTGACACTGTTAAAAAAAGCCACAGAGAACAAAGAGTTTATAAATATGTATTTGCCACAGAGTTCACAGAGAACACAGAGAAAAATCAGACACGGATTCACACGGGATTTACACGGTTAAAAATTAATTTAAAAAAATCAGTGTTAATCGGTGTCCGCCTGCGGCGAGCCGCAGGCCTCGCGGCCTTCGAGCCGAGGGACCCCGCCTTTTGGCGGGTTAATCCGTGTCTTACATTTTTATCGTCCGCAGCGGGTTTCGAATAATGAGTTCTGTAAATGTAGCACGCCAGGATGGCCGTGCTAACACGAGCTGGAAGCTCGTGTTACACGAAAGGAGTTATAAAAATGGAGAATGGAGTATCGATAAAAGTTGCAGTTGTCGGTTTTCGTCGGCTCGTTTTGAACAGGGGACGGTTCGCAATCGTCGATGAAGAGGATTATGACAGGCTCGCGAGATACAAATGGTACTGCATCGGCTCGGGCGGATACCTTTATGCCAAACGCAGCGAAGGTAATCGTATGATAAAGATGCACCGTGACATATTGGCCCCGCCTGCAGGACTGTACGTGGACCACAAAAACCATAACACGCTCGATAATCGCAAAAGCAATCTTCGAATCTGCACGCCCGCACAGAACTGTTTCAACCGAATCCCCTCGGAAAAAGGAACCAGCAGGTACAAAGGCGTTTACTGGAGCAGTTACAGAAAGAGATGGGCTGCAAAAATTGTGCTGAATGGAAAGCATATTGTCATCGGCTGTTTCGATTATGAGCTTGACGCTGCGATTGCTTATGACGATAAGGCTGCGGAGTTGTTCGGCGAGTTCGCAGCGCTTAATTGTCAGTACCGCCCCGAGCTTGCCCAATGGCTGAAAGAAACAAGACTATTTGCCACCCGGTGACTTTTTTTGTAATACGGTTTTATTCGATATTACTTGGGATTTTTAGTTCAAATTTTTCTTGCAAAATGGGCACATGGTGTTATGATGGCAGAAATTAAACGTATACGGCTATTTTTGAGGAGGATAGCTAAAATACGCCGCTTAGCATTTCTTCCTGATAGCCCGCGAAAAGTATTTCTAAAATCAGCTCGATACACAGGAGGAAAGCAAGATGCATAAAAAGTGCAATTCTGGATTCAATGTGGTAATTATCATTTCTTTAATCTTCATTTTTGGCCAAATCGCCTTTTGTCAGGATATTATCTATGTGAATAGTTTAGCTGCTCCGGGCGGCGATGGTTCCGGCTGGGCGCAGGCTTATAAATACCTTCAGGATGCTCTGGACGATACCATAAACCATCCAAAGCCCATGGAAATCTGGGTCGCTGAGGGGACATATTACCCCGACGAAGCTGAGGGAATAGTTCCCGGTGACCTTGACGCATTCGTTTCAAACTATAATCAGGCCAACAAGGTATGGCTGAATGACGGTATGGGTACTTTTAGTGACAGCGGCCAGAGCCTGGGTACTTCATCCAGTACAAGTGTGGCATTGGGTGACCTTGACGGGGATGACGACCTTGATGCATTCGTTGCAAATATAGGTCAAGCCAATAAGATATGGCTGAACGATGGCATGGGTTATTTCTTTGACAGCGGCCAGAGTTTGGGTGCTGCAGAAAGTATTAGTGTGGCATTAGGTGACCTGGACGGAGATGACGACCTTGACGCATTCGTTGCAAACTGGAATATCCAGGCCAACAAGGTATGGCTGAATGACGGCAGTGGTAATTTCAGTGACAGCGGCCAGAGCCTAGGTACTTCAAACAGTATGAGTGTGGCATTAGGTGACCTGGACGGAGATGACGACCTTGACGCATTCGTTGCAAATATTATTCAAACCAACAAGGTATGGCTGAATGATGGTTTTGGTAATTTCAGTGACAGCGGCCAGAGCCTGGGCGATTCAGACAGTGTTAGTGTGGCATTGGGTGACCTTGACGGGGATGACGACCTTGATGCATTCGTTGCAAATATAGGTCAAGCCAATAAGATATGGCTGAATGATGGCAGCGGTAATTTCTTTGACACCGGTCAGAGTTTGGGCAATTCAGACAGTACCGGTGTGGCATTAGGTGACCTGGACGGAGATGACGACCTTGACGCGTCTGTTACAAGCATCGCAGGACAAGCCAACAAGGTATGGTTTAATGATGGTATGGGTTATTTCAGTGACAGCGGCCAGAGCCTGGGTACTTCAAATAATTATTGCGTGACATTAGGTGACCTTGACAGAGATGACGACCTTGACGCATTTATTGCAACTGACGGAGAGGGTAATAAAGTATGGCTGAATGATGGCAGCGGTAATTTCAGTGACAGCGGCCAGAGCCTGGGTAATTCAGAGAGCTATAGCGTTGCGTTAGGTGATTTGGATGGGGATTCGCTGGATAGCAGCGGCGACCGTGAAGCAACATTCCAGCTTATAAATGGCGTAGCTCTCTACGGCGGATTTGCAGGAACAGAGGAAAATCTGGAAGAACGAGACTTCAAGAACAATGTAACCATTCTCAGTGGAGACCTGGCTGGTAATGATGGGCCTGGTTTTGCAAATAACGATGAAAACTCATACCATATTGTAACAGGCAGCGGAACCGACGCGACCGCCGTCCTCGATGGCTTTACAATAACAGGCGGCAACGCCAACACCTCTGATCCAAATGGGCGGGGAGGCGGGATGTACAACTACGAAGGAAGTCCCACAGTGACCAACTGCACCTTCAGCGGTAATACCGCGAGCGGGAGCGGCGGCGGGATGTGCAATGATATGCATTGCAGTATGACTATCACGGACTGCAATTTTACTGACAATTTAGCACAAGAATTTGGTGGAGGGATGTATAATTTTTTTAGTGATGTGAATATCATTAATTGTGCATTCAGAAACAATATTTCAGAGCAGGCAGGAGGGGGGATATATAGCGAAGAAGGCAACTTCATTGTGTCAGATTGTAACTTTACAGAGAATAGTGCCTGGTGGGACGGAGCCGCTATGTGTAATGATAGTAACAGTCAAATATCAATAATAAATTGCTTTTTTGGTAATAATACAGCCTCTTTTGATGGCGGTGGAATGTATAACTCACCGCAAAGCAACGCGCAAATCAGCGACTGTACCTTTGAAAAAAATACGGCTTACTATGGCGGCGGCGGTGGTATCTCAAATGATGATGGAGGTGGATGTATCGTTACGAATTGTATTTTTGTGGAAAATACAGCATATAACGACAGTGGTTTTGAAGACCTTACCGGTGGTGGTTTTGAGGATGATAGTGGTGCTGCATCAACCGTTACAAGCTGCATTTTTATTGAAAATACAGCCGGGGATGGCGGAGGGATTTATTGTGGTGAAGAAACGGGTACAATTATTCAAAATTGTACAATAAAGGAAAACTCAACAACAAGTGACGGCGGCGGAATATACTGTGACACAAATAGTCATCCGGAAATAGAGAACTGTATAATTGTCGGTAACTCTGCTGATGACGGTGGGGGTATTGATTGCTGGGAAAGTACACCATTAATAAGAAACTGTGTAATCGTCGGCAATACGGCAATAAGTGAAGGGGGCGGTATTGAATATGATGAATGCTATAATGTAACAATTTCTAACTGCACTATCTTATATAACACTGCCTATACCGGAGGGGGCATTCGTTACGATGACTCGACAGGAAAAATAGAGAACTGTATTGTATGGACAAACACAGCCGATGAGGGTCCAACTGTTTCTTTAATCGAAGGCATAGATGGAAGCCCGTCAATAGTAACTGTGGCATATAGCGACTTTTGGAATGGAATTGGCAGTATTTATGTGGATTCTAATAGCATTTTGAACTGGGGCAGCGGCAATATTGATTCTGACCCTATCTTTATGGACCCTGATGGAGATGACGACATCGCCGGCACCGAGGACGACGACCTGCACCTGTTAATTGATTCTCCCTGTATAAATGCAGGAGACCCCAACGCCGATTACTCAGGCCAAACGGATATCGATGGACAGAGTCGTGTTATTTACGGCGATGCTGATATGGGTGCGGACGAATTCGCCATCATAGGCGATTTCGATTACAGTGCACGCGTTGACTTTGAAGACTATGCAGAACTTGTTTCTGCTTGGCTCACAGGAGAGGGTGATGAGCTTTACAATTCAATATATGATATTGATGAGTCGCCGGATGGAATTATCGGTTATGGCGACCTTTTAGTTTTCTGTAACCACTGGCTTGAAACCTGGCCGCCGGTGTATTAAAAACAATTGAACCTTTTATACGATGTGATAATCT
>CAYNDE010000046.1:0-11793 GCA_964395535.1 uncultured Pirellulales bacterium | reverse complement strand
TATATTGATGCCAGTGAATATGCGTCTGACGCCTGATAAAACTTGCCCTCCTTGACATACTGCTCCGCGGCTTCCATATAGTGATTAAATTCGTCTCCGCTTTCGCTTGCGAAAGTCTTATATCTTTTGCGTTCAGTTGTTTTTGCCTCCTGTGCAGCTGTTCCTGTTGTGCCTCCGCCGCCGGCCTGCTCCATTTCCTCGCGCCGCTCTTTTCTGCGCTCTGAACTCTTTTCTGTATCAATCTGGCCAATTTCTAACTTGGCCTTAAATTCTTCTTCGACTGTCTTTCGAATCCGCTCATCAGCTTCGGTTCGACTGACCTGCTCCTTAGCTGGTTCTTCGGAAATGCCGAGCTGCTTCTTCATCTGTTCATAGACATCAATCTGTTCACCAGCCTCTGCTTTCTCGCCAGGTTCTTTTTGCTCGCTCGGTTCGGCAATTTCGAAAGGTTTGGCTCTGACAGGTGCCAACGTTGATTCGAGGCTGGACTTGAGCAGACTAATTTGCTCTCTGCCCGGTACCTGCTCAGAGCGCAAAGCCGATGCTGATTTGCCGCTGCGGAGGAACTGACCAGCGTCTGCATAACCCTGAACGTGGCCTAATAGACTCTGGCTGTAACCGTAATCCGTTGCGGGCATTGTTACGTATCGTGATGCCGCCGAAGATGTAACCGGCTGAGTAGCCGTTAAGGAGGAATATGGTACAAAGTATTCTTCCGTCCCGCTATAGCCTCTTATCTTTTGTGACGCCGCCCGATAGGTTCCGGCTGCACCCAGCTCCCTAACGGAAACAAGCGAGCCTGTTGGGGAATAAAAGGGCACAGAGGGTGTACTCGAATATCTTAAAAATGAATCTAATGATGTAGATTCAAGATTTGCCTGAATATCCGTTACGCTGGAATAAGGGACGGTATCACGAAAGTGCCTTCCGCCGCCGACGTTACCGGTGATAATCATATTGCCGCTGGCTGTATCCATGCGGGGTACCGTAAAAGCAGTCGGGTCATAAGTGCTCACCGGCTCGGTCAACGAGCCGCTCGCACTACCTATCACGGGATTTGTAATACTCTCTGTTCCAGCTCCTCCCAGGCCGCCCGTGCCGGAACCCGCTGCTCCCTGAGAGTTGACAGCGGTAAAACAATTCAATAATAACGCACATAGCAGTATTTTAATTCCCCGCGTTCTCATTTTAATCACCTCTTTTAGTATATCATAATCTTTTTCATTATATATACAAATAACTACAAGTTATCCCAAAACCTCACAAAATGCCATTTTGGGCACTGAAAACCCAAATAATTAGGGTTTTGGGATAGGTTCTAAATAAATATGTTCATAGTCAATTCTGAGCCGCCTCAGACAGTTTTGAAAGGCGGCTTAATATCTCCTTACTCTTTCTTATATTTCGGCTTCTCTGCCCACCCGAGTTTAGCCGCTAAGGTATCCCATTGACTTCTTATAGGATTATTGACCACAAGAAAATAACCGTTCTCTTTTGCGACCTCGACAACATCACCGGCTGACAGGCCTTGTGACAGCTGACCGTCTATGGAAACAGTAGTGCCCTCATTGACCTGCAGCCCGACGATTTCGGTTTTACTGTCGCCGCCTATAACAATAGGCCTGAAGCTGAGTGAATGCGGGCATATTGGCGTAATCACCATCGCTTCCATCTTGCCGGACAGTATAGGCCCACCCGTTGACAGATTATATGCTGTTGAGCCGGTCGGCGTTGAAATTATCAGCCCGTCACTTACGCATCCCGCGAGAGCCTGACCATCAACTTTTATCAAAAGCTCTATCATCCTGAAAGGGATTCCTGCCGTTATAAAAACATCATTAATAGCTTTGGAACTGAAAATTTGTTGTCCATCGCGCATAACGCAGCATTTCAGCATCATCCTTCGCTCAATGCAGGCCTTGCCCGTAACTATCTGGTCGAAATAATCCTGCAATTCGTCGACACTGAACTCAGCGAGAAAACCCAGCTTGCCGAGGTTGACTCCTATAACCGGTACTTTGCTGTCACTAAGTGCCCTCGCCGCAAATATAATACTGCCGTCGCCGCCGAAGACTACGGCGTAGTCGCAGCCTTTGAGAATCTCAGGCCTGAAACTTCTGATATCACAACTGTCAACTATCTCAGCCTTGCCTTTGACAAATTTTGAAAATTTGTCAACAGCAGCACCGACGTTATTTTTTTTCGGGTCGGCAAAAATTATCAGCCTGGTCTTTTTCCCGCTCATCTGGTAACTACCTTTTTTCTTGTGTTTTTTCTCTTTTTGCTGCTGCCTGCGGTTATCATCTGTTTTACAGCCTTCTGAATATTATCGGCACTAATGCCGGCCTGCATAAATTGCTTTGCCCTCGGGCCGCGCTCTATAAACCTGGCTGGAACGCCTAAAAGCCTGATTCGGTTAACAAAAGCGTTCGCAGCCTTTGTTTTCTTCTTTGCGAGCTCAGCCGTTTTTGCCGTCGCCAACTCAAGCATTGCAGAGCCGAATCCGCACGCCACGCTGTGGTCCTCTACTGTAATTATACTTTTGCCTTCCTGCAGAGAAAACAAAATCTGCTCATCAATCGGCGCAGCAAACCTCGCATTGACAACATCAACCTTGATTCCCTCCGCACTTAACTTTTCAGCAGCCTTTAGACTTTCATAAAGCATACTGCCGTAACTGACAATAACTGCTGAAGACTTTTTGCTTTTTCTTACTGTCACGCTCCTGCCGGTCTTGAAAGGCCGATTACACGCCGAACTGTCGAACTCTGCCGGCGGTACAATGTCCCTCGGATACCGGATGCAAACGCACCTGTCAGCGGCGAGAGCATACTCAAGAGCGAGCTTCATCTCGATTTCGTTCGCAGGCGCCGCGAGCACTACATTCGGCAGCATCCTCAGGTAACCGATATCCATCAGGCCGTGATGTGTAGGACCGTCGGCACCGACAAGGCCTGCACGGTCTATGCAGAACACTACCGGCAGATTCTGAAGCGAGACCTCCTGAAATATCTCATCGAAGCTTCGCTGCAGAAACGTCGAATAGATACAGACCACCGGCTTCGACCCCGTCCTCGCCATCCCAGCTGCAATATCAACCGCAGCACTTTCTGCTATACCTACATCGAAAAATCTGTCGGGAAACTTTTTGCTGAACTCACTTAAACCTGTACCGTCACGCATAGCGGATGTGATAGCAACGATTCTTTTGTCCTTTTTCGCAAGCTTGACCAGGCACTCGCCGAATACATCGGTGAAGCTGCGCTTTGGCAGTGCCGAATCGGATTCGTCACTGTCGCCATTCATTTTGAAAGGCCCGGTCGAATGAAATCTCGGCTTGTCCTTTTCCGCTGGAACAAAACCTTTGCCCTTCCTTGTGTAAACGTGCAGTATCGCGGGATGTTTCAAGTCTGCGAGGGCTTTGAACAATTTTATCAGTGAAGGAATATCGTGACCGTCCACAGGCCCAAAGTATGGAACGTTGAGACTCTCAAACATCTGGCTGGCGGGCAAAACCATTCGAATGCTTTTCTTGATTTTCTCAATCGCATCCTCGACGCTTTTGCCTATGACGGGCATATGCTCTAAAATATTGTTGGTAGTCTTTCGCAAATCCTCATACGTCTGGCTCAGCCTGATTTTGGAAAAGTATTTTGCAAGAGCACCCTGTGTGGCGTCGATAGCCATAGAGTTGTCGTTAAGAACAATCAGCAGCTGTCTGTCGACCAGGCTGAGATTGTTCAGCGCCTCGAATGACAGGCCGTTAACGATGCTTGCATCACCGACGAGAGCTACGATTTTTTCGTCGCTCTTGTGCTGCTTTTGGCCGAGGGCCATACCCAGAGCTGTTGCTATTGATGTGCCGGCGTGACCGACCGTGAACTGGTCGTACTCGCTCTCGGCGGGGTCAGGAAATCCGCTCAGGCCGTCAGGCTGGCGCATTCGGGCAAATTTATCCTTCCTGCCTGTGATTATCTTGTGTGCGTAACACTGATGGCCAACATCCCATAGTAATTTGTCTCTGCTGAAATTGAACACGTAATGCAGAGCCACCGTCAACTCTACCACGCCGAGACTGCTCGCCAGATGTCCGCCGGTCCTGCTTACCGAATTGAGTATGAAGCTTCTTATTTCATCTGCCAGGGCCTGCAATCGGCTGACCGGCAGATTCTTCAAATCCTGTGGGCTGTTGATTGTTTCGAGCGTTTCCACAATTGATATATAATATAGCGAAACTTTCAAAAATTCAAGAGCTAAAACCCGCCCTGAGAACGAAAATCCTTATTTTATAAGGACTTGTGATAATTGCTGCGATAATTGTGTTCTGCGGCTGGTATCGAGCATCAGGTATCGAAAGGTTTGATTCTAAGCCTATTTTTTTCTCTGCAGGAGGGCTTTTGTGAGCTGACGCAGAACCTTAGCCTTTTTTCCGAACGGCTCCAGAACGGCGATAGCATCATCGGCGAGCTTTTTCGCAAGCTTTTTGGATTTTTCAAGGCCGATAACGGACGGGTACGTAACTTTGTTCGCCTGTTTGTCTTTGCCTGCGGTCTTGCCTAACTGTTTGCTCGATTGACTTACATCGAGGATGTCATCAGCAATCTGAAAACCAAGCCCGATTTTTAGACCGAACTCACCCAATAAATTATATTGCTCATCTGTAGCGTCGCCGCATATCGCCCCCATCGCAGCGGCACAGCGAAACATCTTCGCGGTTTTATTGGTATGAATATACTCGAGAATCTGCTTTGTTCCTTTTGTTTTTTCAGCCTTTAAGTCTGCTAATTGGCCCGACATCATCCCTTCGGGTCCCGCGGCGGAGGCGAGCTCGCCAATTAGTGCAACAGCAACTTTGCTGTTATCTATGTATTTGGCGAGTGACTCAAACGCAAGAACCAGGAGTGCATCGCCGACAAGTATCGCTGTCGCCTCGTCGTATCTTTTATGGCAGGTGGGTCTGCCCCGCCGCATATCGTCGTCGTCCATCGCCGGCAAATCGTCGTGTACAAGCGAAGATGTATGTATCATCTCGACGGCAGCAGCGGCAATCTCCGTGTTACTGTTGACCGAGCCGCAGACAAGTTCGCAGCACCACATCAATAGTGCTGCTCTTATTCTTTTGCCCTGCCCCTCGATTGTGTATCGAAGGGCCTGGCGCAAATCACGATTGATATCGCGGGCCTCGGCAAAGACCCTCTGCATAGCGGTGTTGACAATTCTGCGCTTGTTTTCAAGCTCAATATAAAAATCGCTGTGTATGTGCTCGGCAACTGCCATATTAGTCCTCCAAAAATTCAAATTGCAAAACCAGCGTAACGCAATTATACTAAAAACGTAAAAGTTTTTCCCGTCTTTTTGAAATTTTTACAAATGAAAAAGCGGAATAGAGCTAATTCTATGGCAAAACAAAGAAGTTTAGTTATACCGATAGAAAGAATCCAGCAGTGTATCTACCTCATTCGCAAACAAAAAGTTATGTTAAGTCACGATCTTGCGGTTCTTTATGGTATAGAAACGAGAGTCCTCGTACAGGCAGTAAAGCGAAATCTTGAGCGTTTTCCTTCCAATTTTATGTTCCAAATCAGCCCAAAAGAATTCGATAACTTGAAATCACAGATTGTGACCTCAAGTTGGGGTGGTTTGAGGACACGTCCATACGCCTTTACTGAACAGGGCGTGGCGATGCTGTCAAGCGTTTTGCGGAGTAAACGCGCTGTTGAAGTCAATATCGCCATAATGCGGACATTTGTCAAGCTTCGTGAAATTCTTGCTAACAATGCTCTTTTGCGCCGTAAAATCGAATCGATGGAACAAAAATACGATGAGCAGTTTCAGCAAATATTTACTGTTCTAAAATATATGCTAAAAGAAGAAACCAAACCCAGACAACCTTTCGGCTTTCACAGCAAAAAGAAGGTGGCCGAGACCAAAAAGAAAAAATGACATTTTACCATAGAGATTAATATCTATGATTTTGATTACCGGCGTAACAGCTTCAGGCAAGGGCAGGCTCGCCTTTGATCTGGCTTGCGAAATCGATGCGGAAATCATCAGCGTCGATTCGATGAAGGTCTATAAGCGGATGGACATAGGCACAGCTAAACCGCCTAAAGAAGCAAGAGAGAAAATCAGATACCACCTGATTGATATAGTCGAGCCGAGCGAATCATTCAGTATCGGCCGATACCTCGAGTTGACAAATGAGGCGATTACAGACATCAAAAGCAGAGGCAAAACGGTAATCGCTGTCGGCGGAACCGCACTTTACATAAAAGCTTTGCTGTACGGCCTCTTCGAAGGCCCTGGCTCGGATGAAAAAATAAGAAAAGAGTTAAAACAGCAGGCAGAGACTCTCGGCCTTGAGAAACTATATAGCGAGCTTGAAAAAATCGACCCCGACGCTGCGGAGCGAATACATCCGAACGACGAAAAAAGAATTATAAGAGCTCTGGAGGTTTATCAGCTCACAGGCAAACCAATCTCAGATTTTCAGCAGCAATGGCCGAAAGTACAAAACGCGAAACAAACTCTGCTTCACAAATTTAAAATCATAGCCCTGCGAAGACAAAAGCAAGTCGAAAGCAGAAGAATCAACAGCCGAGTAAAAAAAATGATTGATGACGGACTTGTCGATGAGGTCAAAAGCCTTTTAGCAGAGGACGAATCCTTAAGCAAACAGGCTGCAAGTGCGATAGGTTATGCAGAAATCATCGATTATCTGAAAGGCAAAACTGCTCTCGAAGATGCAATCGAGCTTATCAAAAAAAATACGCGGCATCTCGCGAAGCACCAGCGAACCTGGTTCAAAACCTTCCCCGATGTAAACTGGCTCGACATCGAAGAAGATGATAATAATGAAACGATTGTCGAAAAAAGTAAAAAAATCTTAAATATTGCATTATAGGCGAACGTGAGGATAATACATTATGATTATATAGTAGGAAAAACAGGTATAAGAAAAATGGGAAACTATATCAAAGAATTGTATTATATTACTCATATAAATAATTTGCCTTCAATTCTTGAAAACGGCATTTTGTCACATCGACTAATAAAAGATCAGAAAGTTGAGTTTACTCCTATTTATGAAGAAGAAATCGTATCGAAAAGACGTGATAAAAAAGTACCAGGAATAAACAAGACCTTATGGGATTACGCAAATACATATTTTCAGCCTCGCAATCCGATGATGTACAGAGTAATTCACGAACAAACAGTAAGCAAAATCGCTGTAATCGCTCTTAACCGTAATATTATGAATATAAATGGAACATTTATTACGGACGGAAATGCCGCAAGCAGTAATACGGTATTTAAACCCAACAAAAAAACAAAAGAGATATTTTCGAAGATATGCGAAAACATTCAGAGAGAATGGTGGAGCGAAGAAGATGGTTCTAAACGCACAATAATGGCTGAATGTCTTGTTCCTGAAAGAATAATCCCCGAAAATATCCTTACAATATATCTTCCAAATATTGATATTTGTGAAGAAGTGAAGGGTATGATAAATAAAGATATACCGGTAATTCCAAATCCTGACACTTTTTTCCAGCCAATCAGTAAAATTCCTCTTACAGACAATCTTTTCCTTGTAGCAGGTGATATGTTCTTTTCGAAACTGCAAACCCTGACAATCAGCGTCAATTGTCTCGGCGTAATGGGCAAGGGTCTTGCGTCGAGGGCCAAGTATCAATTTCCTCGTCTATATGTTGATTACCAGGATTTGTGTAAACAGAAAAAAATCAGCCTTGGTAAACCATATCTTTATAAGCAGGAATTGTCTTTAGATACTCAATTGGCCGATGAGGCTTTAACAATGAAAAATGGCGTTACGCAAACTTGGTTTTTGCTTTTCGCAACAAAAGGTGATTGGAAAAAAAAGGCGGATATCAAAGCTATCGAAAATGGAGTGATTTGGATTTGTGACAATTATAAAAAGGAAGGAGTAACGTCATTAGCATTGCCTGCTCTGGGTTGTGGGCTCGGCTGGCTCGACTGGAGCCAGGTTGGCCCGATTTTATGCAGTAAACTGGCAAATCTTGATATCCTTGTATGGATATATTTGCCTACGGAAAAAAGAATACCGGATGATTTGCTCAATAAACGATTTTTATTGAAAAAATAATCCTTGTGAGACTAATGTTTATGTTTTTTGCAGCTGGCTCTGGGCTCTGAGCATAACAGCAGCCTCGCTTAGAACAAGCTGCTTTATTAAACTTGCGGGAACCTGTGTAAAATCCATAGCAAGTACCTTTTGTTCCACCATCGAGGCAATCGCGCGGGCTGCTGGACGTTCAACGCCGTATTTTTCCATCAGGTCAGTGACTATTTGTGACTTGTCCCAGCGGCTCCTGCTAACAGAATCGCCGTCTTCGCCGAACTGCCGGGCATCTGATAAATTGTCCATATCAACGGAGACAACATCAATTCGTGAACGCTTGAGCTTTCGCTCCATATGGTGGTCGCCGAGTGAAATCGCAGCTTCTTCATAGCCTGTCGCCGAGAGAGCGGCTTTAATTACGGATAGTATCTCACTGCTGCTGATGCTGCGTTTTTTTTGCTTTTCGTAAAGCGTGTATGTGATTACGTCCGCGAGCTGCTCGGCAGCTAAGATATCCGGCTGACCCGCCATCGCAAGAGCGTTGCCGATAGTTGCTATAACCTTGGTGTACAGATACTCCTCGCTGCTTCCATCCTGTTTTATTACTTTAAGCTGTGCCTTCATCGGCCCTTCAGCCTCCCTGCAACAATACGTCCAAGAGCCCTAAGTTTTTTCTTTCACTTCCATTAACCTTCAAAAAGCTTTTGCTGACCTGGTTGTTCAGCTCTTCCGATAGCCTGCCTTACCTCGTCAATCAAATCACCCGCATCCTTAAAATCACGATAGACACTTGCAAAACGAATATACGCAACCTTGTCAACGTCTCTTAAGTGCTTCATCACATTATCGCCGATAAACGCGCTTGTTACCTCCTTGTCGAAGTCCCGAAAAATATCTTCCTCGACTCTGTCGGCGATCTGCTGAATTTGCTCGGCTGATACCTGTCTTTTATAACAGGCCTTTTGCAATCCCGCAATAACTTTTTCCCTGTCATAAGGAACACGCGAATTATCTTTTTTAACGACGTATAACTTAAAACTCTCGCCTATTTTTTCGTAAGTAGTAAATCGTCTTTCACAGGCTAGGCACTGGCGTCTTCTTCTTATTACTCTGCCCGAATCGCTGGCCCGAGAATCAACAACCTTATCTCTGTCTTCTTTACAAAAAGGGCACCTCACGAGAAAACCTACCTTGTTAATAATACCATATCTTGAGAATAGCTGAATTTTACGCTCAATATGTAGTGTGTCAAAGGAAAATTTATAATTTTTATATTTTCCGGAGGGAGCTGTCAGCCGTGTTATTTTAGCGGACCGACAGCATTAATGCATACGCAAAAGGTGTATCGAAAGACGGATGCCGTGTCAGGGCTTGTTTTTGTAAAAAAGAAGACCCCTGTGCTAAGAGCACAGGGGCCTACCCGGAAAGAAATTTTATGGCCCCCCATAAATATCTTAAAGTCCTTATTCCGCGTAAGGACATATCTTTCGATCCTGCCTGGGCAGTCCATGATTCCCCCCCATGGCAGGACGCCCGTAAAGGGTAAATAAAACTTGTTATGTAGTTGATGAGCTGCCGTCTATAATCGGCCACACCCCCTTTATTGTCCTATCCGTACAAAGTCTAATATAAAAATCGCAAATAGACAAATCACATCAAAAAAAATTTTGACTTTTCTCAGACCGATAAAAGTAAGCAAGGAAATATTGTATCGAACAAGGAATATTGAGGTAAGAAATTACAAGTCACCAGCGACGAGTCACGAGCGACTGATTACCCTCGTGCTTTTGCAAACCAGTCGGGGTCTTCGGTGAGTTTTTCGCGGGCTTCTTTCGTCATTATCTCAAAAGCAGGATGGTCGCTTCGCCAGCTTCGCTGCTCGAACGAGCCCGACCGCATCTTCTCAACCTCTTTGGATACGCTCTCGAAATAACTTCCGTAAATGTGAAGCGAATCGCTGATATCGACATATCTGCCGACGGTTACAGCTTTGCCGATTTTCTCTGAAATCTTCTGCGCTATTATTCTCTGCAAATCGGTAAGTGCATAAACATTCATAAACCAGGCCTTGTACAGGTCTCTGCTCCGCCAGTGCGTATTCATATTGAGCAGCATCTCTCCCCTGCCGTCATCTATCAGCCGGCACCAAATCCTCTGCAGACAGGGTGGGTCGTCCGTTTTTGGGTCGGCGTTCGGCATCCAGGTAGTCGCCTGTGCCCTGCGTGTATGAGCGACGTTCGAGAGGCTGTCGATAATGTACTGAATCTGGTCGACTTTTTTGAATGGTCTCGGCGAATCAGCTATTCGCAAATCCTCGACGGGACAGTAAGCACGCAATCTTTCGTGATAGGTATAGGTCCACTTGCCAGCGGAAGGCTCTATCCAATGGTCGTGAATGCCATCAACGACCTCCTGTCGATAGGCTTCAAGCTCTGCAGGCCCGCCTGGAAAATTCTTGTGTATTCTCGGCTCGGCGAACGGCTCGGCGATTGTTACGATAACGGTTGCATCTCTGCTTAGCGGCTCGCCGGGCTTATCGTATTGGGTTTTTATCTGCAGACCATTATCCCAGACCGCAAGGACAGCCTTCTCCCAGGCTTCGGGTAAACAATTCGCCGTAATATTTATGACCGGTATCTGCGTTACCGACTTCGCTGCTGCCATAATCTTCCTCCGTGAACCTGTTAAAATTGCCTATTTGTAATTGCCGAGGTCGATTTCCTCTTCTGTAACGTTGTATCGGCTGCGATATTGCTCAGGGATGTCTGCGAGGATTCGCTTGGCCTTGAACTCGTATTCGGTACCTGGAAACTGTTTTATAATCTGTCTGCAGGTATCGATAGTTTGTTTGTAGCTTATCGCAGGGAGTCTGCCCATCTTTCTCGTTTGGATTGCCCATTCCAGAAGTCGTTGTGCCTCGACTTCTTCCACTTCTGTAAGTTCGCGAAACTGCTGCGCGGGCTGTGCCTGTGTTTGTGCAGTTTCCGTCGGCTGAGTTTCTTTTGGTTTCGGCTCGGCTCGCAGCCTTGCATCATCTTCGGCTACGACGTCGTAAAAAGTTTTCTCAGGCTCGGTCTTTTTTTTACAGCCGAGAAGGACAAAAACAGAAGCTATGAGCAATACAGCAAGAGCTGTGCCAAACATTTTATCTTTCATAAATTACCCTTCCTTTGCGAAATAGCCTTTCGCTATTGTTTTGACGGTTATTGATTATTTAACAGAAATAATATATAATCAATTTTATGTTTAGTTTGCGTTTTTTCAACAGCAAAGTCGATATTTAATTGAATTGGTTGTTTTGATTTATGTTTACGGGAATAATCGAGGGTCTGTGCGAAGTAAAAACGGTGACCGGCTCAGCCGATGCTCTAAAATTGAAAATCGAGCTTGGCAGTCTCACCGAGGGCTGCAAAGCCGGCGACAGCATAAGTGTGAACGGTGTTTGCCTTACCATAACAGCCCTTGAGGGCACGACAGCCTCTTTTGATGTAGGCTCAGAAACGCTATCGAAATCGAATCTCGGCAGATTGAGGGCCGGCTCAAAGGTCAATATCGAAAGAAGCCTTAAGGCTGACAGCCGGTTTGGTGGTCATTTTGTGCTCGGCCATACCGACTGCACCGCAACCATTAGAAAAATTGAAAGAAAAGGACAATTTGCTGATATGACATTCACGGCTGATAAAAAGCTG
>CAYNDE010000045.1:0-11906 GCA_964395535.1 uncultured Pirellulales bacterium | reverse complement strand
TTAAGAATTGCTTTCCAGTCGACCTGGCCGGCGTAACTGTTTACATCAGGAAGTGAGAGGTCAAGCGCTGTCGTAGTTCCTAATTCTTTGGTCTTTTTAAGGATTTTTGTTAACTCACGACCCGTGCTTTCATAAAGCTTTCTCATCCACGGCGGATAACCAAAAAGCATCAGTTTTGAACGCTGCACAAGGTCGAAATCCATATCATCATAACCGAAGGTGTCATTTGCCCCGCAATGATGCAGATAGAATCGGTCGATGCCGGGGATACAAATCGCGATGGTATATGATGTTGATTCGCCCTCGACCATTCTAATCCCCTTAAAGTGGCCTTCGTGTTCCTCATACCAGTTGAGGATTTCCTTGCCGAAATCATCGGCGCCAACCTTGCCAATTAGTTCGGTTTTTACGCCGAGTCGGCGGATTGAAACGCCGGCATTTGTAACAGGACCTCCTCCTACCACGACACATTCACCCATATTAATCATTTTACCGGGAACAAGGACGTCGGTCATCTTATCAACTTTTCCATCGATTGTAAAAGCAGGTATTAAATCAAGACAGGTATGACCCGCGGCAACGATTTCAATATCTTTTTTATTCGCCACCTAAAGCTCCTTTTCCAATAAAACTCGGCTTATTTTATTACGAAATCTTTGGCTGTTGGTATGATGAATACGACTCTGATTGCCGGTTCTCGCTCTGGTTAATCGGCTCTGTTATGGATTGAGCCACTCATTGTCCATTTCCTCCACGAGCCTCTTTATCCAAGAACGGGTGCTCTTCACACAACCGCGAACCGCGAACGCATATGCCCATGCTCCAAACTCATGCCACGCTGGCACACCTATCCAGTCACTAAGCCCGTATTTGGAGTGTCCCATTTGATAGTAATCCGGCTGTACATTCTCATACCAATCCATATGATTTATCGCATGTCCAAGTTCATGCAAGAAGGTTATCTCTAATCGCGTATTCACCTCGTGCTTATTGTGGGCTTCACTATTAATTTCATCTTCACTATAGAGTATGTAGAGGGTCTTATTATTTTTATCTACCAGAAGCCAGGATAAAAAATTAGATGCTGCTACTAATTCTGGATGGTCTTTACGTCTAACTTTCTTGAAATGGATTTCCCACGGATTCGTAGGAATGGGAATTCCACGTATACTAACATACCTGATAAAATGCATGAGCAGCCAAATATCAGTTAGTTTCTCATCAATAACGCTGTCAAGGTCTTTCTGCTCCACCGATGGCCGACGCGGCATACAAAGTCCGTCCAAGAATGTGTTCTTAAACAAATTCAGGAGAGAACGAATATCAGGATCTTTTATCTCGCGTTTATTATCCCCTCTTTTCCAAGGCCACACCGGCGTGTCCTTGCCTTTTTCGCGATTGCGAGCTTTTCTTGCATCAAGCCACGAAAGTAAATCATCAAGAAACTTCAAGCCGTTAGTCCAATTTGGAAACTTACTGTCATATTTATTTTTTATTGTACCGCGTACTTTTGTACATTTTCTGTCCCAAGCTCTGAAGGATAGTAATCTAGCATCCCGATTCATATAGTCTACGAGTTTTGGTTCTAGTTTGATACATTCCAGAAGAAAATTGCAAAGGTCTTGTTCAGCCTTTTTTGCTACTGTGGCAAAGGTATTTCTACTAACTATTGATGGGGGTGTGAACATAAATCCTCCTTAATACGCTTCGTGCTATCCATGATCCGCGAGTTCTTTAATAGCTCGAAGAGTCACATACAACTTCAAGGCATCTCTCTCCAAGGCCTCCTTCTGCTTTACTTTGTGCTTGTTGCGATCTTGTGGTATGCCGCTCCCACTGGTAGCTGCTGCTCCGAATATAGGTATGGGATGTACCCTGCGTTCCTTCGACCACTTCTTTTTAGTTTCGGAGTTATCTAAACCTTTCGGCTTTCTCAGAATATCGTAGATGGACAATTCAAGTGGAAACTCTAGCCGGTCGAAGAGTTTGTACTTAACCTCCCCATTTGACCTGTCGTAAAAAATTTGTGTTAATGTAGAGGCCTTGATTCCCAGCTTCTTGGCGATAGCATTTATCACTTGCTTTTCATTAACCTTCTTGGGTTTGAGGGCAGTTGTTATCTCGTTAACTTTTTTATGTAGACCTTTTCTGGTGACTTCACCCATCCGTCTATAAACACCCTCTTTCCCCCCCTTGAACAAATCCAATGCTTTTAACTCTGACATTTAACTGATCCTCACAAAAGTGTTAAGTGGATGGTGAAAAAACAGCGGCAACCGAGGTTGCCGCTAGTGATAATTGCAGAAATTCTTCTTTTGACGGCGTACCGAACACAACTGCCCTCCTGCATCCCAAAGATAGAGATGACGTGTGAGGCCTCTTCTGTTTTCACCACCTTAACCTCCTAGACCACCTATTTTAATGGTTATTGTTTTATTTGTCAAGTTTTATTTTCCCGGAATAAAAATTTTTTAAAAAACGAATTTTACCCTTTGTCATTGACCAGCTTGTCAAGATTTTCTGGGAAAAACTTCCTTGTTTCTCAATACCTATGTGCATCCTTAAACCCTTGTAAACTAAAAGGTTACACACACATGCCGCAGCTAAACCTGCTCTGACAAATATTCTACAACCGCTCTCTTCGTATGTCAATAAATCCTTGTATCGGCATTTTGACTAGCCGAGGAACATCTTATTCCTGCAGGATCTCAACCGTTAAGACCGTTTGCCTCCCAAATGGGCTGCAGCGTACAGCATAAATCAACATACGTCAATGTTATCGTCGATGTTCATCAGTGTTATCCGCCTTCGCCGTCGGTTTCGGCGGACAAGTACTCGAACCAGTCGAAATCGGCTGGTTTTGTGCATTTTTGGCCGTTGCCTGTGGCATACACACCGGCAAATCCTCCGATTTTCTCAGAAGCAGGTTATTTAACTTATCCATCTATTTTTTTACTTTTTGCTCCGAATTATTTTAACGACTGCATCGAAGGCCGGTTTTGGTTTACAGTGACGGTCAAACAACATAGGATAGTCGGTTCTTCCACTTATAGGCATATAGCTGCGCCATGACTGGCCATCATGGACGGCCCAAAATGTTACCCGGCTAATCTTGTCACGATGCTTATGAAAAAGCGAAAAAATTTCAGCGTATCGGTCCGCCAGGTCTTCTTGAACGGAGTCCGGCAAGCCATCCGGGTATGGATTGTGCTTTTTCTGTGTTTCGGGATCAAAGGAGGCCAGGTCCACCAGCTTGGAATCCACAGGATAAAAAGGAAGCACGCCTATATCCATCTCCGTAATCATAACCTTAACGTCTAATTTGGAAAGAGCCAGGATGACGGTCTCAATATCTCCGATTTGCGGATAATCCAGAAACCAGTGTCCCTGTATGCCAACGCCGTCTATGCGGATGCCTTTCGACTGCAGGTCACGAATCAATCGAATGACAGCTTCGCATTTGGATTGCTTCACGAAATCGTATTCGTTATAGTAAAGCTGGGCGCCGGGATCTGCTTCGCGTGCATATTCGAAGGCCTTTTGCACGTAATCTTCACCGATGATTTCAAGCCATTTGCATTTCCTAAAGCTGCCGTCCTCTGCAATTGCTTCATTGACGACATCCCAGCCGTGGATTCGGCCTTTGTAGCGGCCCATCACAGTGAAGATATGCTCTTTCATTCGCTCAAGTAACGCTTCGCGGGTTAATTGTTTGCCGGACTCGTCCATAAATACCCAGTCAGGCGTTTGATAAAACCAGACGAGATTGTGACCGACTACGAACATTTTGTTCTTCTGGCCGAAAGCTACATAACGGTCCGCCGGTTCGAAATTATATTTATTCGGTTCGGGATGGATTTCTTCCCATTTGAGAATATTTTCCGCCACAATGCTATTGAAGTGTTTTTCAACAACAGTGATTGCTTGCGATTCATTGCCGGAAATTTGATTCAGGCTGAGAGCTGCACCTATATAAAAATCGTCCTTGAATACATCTTTCAATGCAGTTTGATTTTGTGCTTTGTCATTATTCATCAAAGATTTCTGCTCCTGATTATTTTTCGTTTGCTATATATTCAAACCAGTCGAAATCAGCCGGGCCTGTGCACTTCCGGCCGTTGCCTGTTGCATACATGCCGAAATAAACGCCGGTGAAACACATCCCGTGGTCGAAACCTATCTCTTCGACGGACAAATCCTTCGTCAATGCCGTGCCTAATACTTTTTTGGTGCCGTCCGCAGACTGGCAGGAAAATTCATAGGATAGCGGCGTTGCCTTAACCGTTAGTATAACCGGTCCGGGTTTTACGCCAACATACTTAACGGGTTCGATAACTTTGCCCTTGAGTACTTTCCTGAAAAGGACTTGGCGCTTGCCGTCCTTGAGTGTTACCGCAATTTCGTAATGATGTCTGTCATCTTGTCGTGCCACGAGACCGGCTTCCTCATTTTCATTTTCAGGGTCGAATTCGAGCAGAGTGGAAACAACGCAATTGAAATCAGTCTGTCTTTGTCCCACGAATGTAGGCGAATCCTGGTCATTCAAAGTTACGGCAGAGCCGTTCAGGCGCAGAAACCCGGGACGCTCGGTCAGGGAATAATCTGCGTCGTAAGGATTCCTCAGATAATTCCAGTGCAAATCTAAAGTTGTGCTGTCGAAATCATCTCTTGGAGGAAGTTTCGGCCAGATATGCTTCGGCAATTTCGGCGCGGGCATTACCAAATCAATCGTTCCGGTTTTATTAACGACAGGCCAGCCGTCTTCGAAACTGACAGGCGCAAGGAATGTCTCCCGGCCGATGTGATGATAATTTCCGCCTTTGGGTCGTATGGCCAGACAAACCAGCCACCAGCCGTCGGGGGTTTCAACAAGGTCTGCATGCCCGACAGCACGGATTGGATTGCCGTCGAGCCCATTATGCGTAAGGATGGGATTGTTCGGGTTCGATTCGAACGGTCCCCACGGCGAATCGCTGCGGGCGACGGTGACGCTGTGGCCGTAGCTTGTCCCGCCCTCTGAAATCATCAGGTAATATTTACCGTTTATTTTATAAAGGTGTGGTCCTTCCGGCCAGATGCCGCCGGTGCCGCGCCATATTTCCTTCAGTTCTCCTTCGAGTTTGCCCGTTTTGAGATTGATAGTTGATTGAGCGGTGCAGCCGTGGCGTCCGCCTTGTTGCCGGTGATAATAAACCGTTCCGTCGTCATCGAAAAAGAGCGATGGGTCGATGCCGCCGCCGTCTTTTATCCAAATCGGCTCCGACCAGGGCCCCGCAGGGTCTTTTGCGGTAACGTAAAAGTTGCCGCCACCGTCGACGTTAGTGGTTATCATATAAAAGGTGCCGTCGTGATAACGAATTGTGGGTGCATATATGCCGCCGGAGGCCCTCATATTATCGAGCGGCAGCTGGCTCTTGCGTGTCAGGCAATATCCAATCTGCCGCCAGTGCACGAGGTCTTTACTGTGGGAAATCGGCACACCCGGAAAATACTCAAAGGTACTGTTGACTAAGTAATAGTCATCACCAACCCGGCAGATACTCGGGTCCGGATAAAAACCGGGGATAATCGGATTGGGAAATGTGTGCGCAGATTGCCGACTGCAAACCGCAAGCGACAGCAGCGACACGACCAGAATTGATAATATAAAAGTAAAACGGTTCATCTCTATTTGGTCTCCAATTGTGCGGTTTTAATTACGGCGCCTAAGGCAGCTTTGGGCTGATAATTGCGGTCAAATAATAAGGGATAACTGGTACGTCCCCTGACCGGCCGGTTATTAAGCCATGATGTCTTGTCGTAAACTCCCCATAAAGTAACGCGGGCGATGTCGGCTTTGTGTTTAAGCAAAATCGAAAAAAGCTCCGCTGCTCCTGCGTCCCTTCGGGAAGCGGCATCATCATTAAGAGCTTCATTTACTGTGCATGCGTATAATGTTAACATACACAGTGACAGCACGACAATTGGCTTTTTGGTTTTCACAATAGCCTCCTCATAAAAATATTATTTTAATTAACTTGAATCTTGTTAGCTTAATTCATCTTGTTCGCCCGCAGCTTTACGTCGTGCTATCAAATCAGTCTCAATTTCCAGCATTTTCTTGCTGCTCAATGGATAAAAGACCATGGCAGCGACTCCAAGCAAAGTGAAAATCGCCGGATAAATACTGTTCAGTAAAACAATGCCTTTAATAGCTTCCGGTGTTTGAGTATCGCCTTTTTCATAACCATACCAAGCAAGAATCCAGCCTATCGCGGCCGCGCCCAAAGCTAATCCGAACTTCAGGAAAAACAGTGAAGCGGCCATCATTAGTCCTGTTGACCGTCTGCCTGTTTTCCACTCATTATAGTCTGCACAATCTGTGAACATGGCCCACTGTATAGCCGAGACCGGCCCTATTGCGAAAGACCTGATAAAATTGAGACCGAAAATGAGGTTAAGGTCTTCAGGTTTCAAAAAATAATAGAGAATAGTTATAACACCACATATAGCCAAGGAACCCCAATAACAAAATGCCTTACCAAAAATTCTATTGATTGTCTTGGTTGCAATAACACCAATAATTGTTACAACAGTTCCGGATATCAAGTAAACAGTTAAAAGTCCTTGATATGACCAGCCATTTTCAAGTTCAATACCAAACAATGACACATTTCCGCTTGTTACATAATACTGAAAATAATATGTCCTGGCACCGCTAAATATAGCTATGAAGATTAGCTGGAAAAAAGTTGCAATACCTATCATCAGCCATGGGGTATTTGAAATCAAATCTTTCAGGTCCCGACCCATGGGATTTTTTTGGCCCTTTGGAGGATGAATACGCTCTTTTGCAGAAAAGAAGGTTATATAAAGCAGAATAATCGCGACAATGGAAAGCATCGTCATTGTAATTTGATACCCTTTGGCTGTTGCTACATCACTACCACCAAGTTTTGTAGGAAGCATTCCAACACAATAAAAAGCTACAAACTGCCCGATAAAGACACCAACGAAGCGAAATGAAGAAATCACAGTTCGGTCTGCTGTATTTGATGTCATAACACCCATAAGCGCACAATAGGGTACATTGACAAAAGTATAAAGCATCATCACTGCGTTATATGTAAGAAAAGCATAAAGAAGCTTGTAACCTTCTGAAAAATTCGGTGTTGTAAACGTCAAAATACCTATTAACCCAAAAGGTATAGCGCCAAATAATATATATGGTCTGTATTTTCCCCATCTGGAATTGGTTCGGTCGGCAATCATGCCCATCATCGGATCATTGAACGCATCCCAGAGTTTACTGATTAAAAACATCCATCCCATTGTACCAGCAGCTAAGCCGAATATATCTGTATAGAAAATTGGCATGAATGTCATGAAGGTTTGAAAAAAAAGATTCGAGGCGGTATCGCCCAGGCCATAGCCAATTTTTTCTCGGATAGAAATCTTTTCTGATTCATTCTGCATATGTCTCTTCCTTAAACATAGTGATACTGGTTTTTGTAATCCTTATGGTTCGCGTTTTTCCTCTTTTTCCGCAAACCGGCCGAAATACTTCAAACAGACATCACGCCATAGTAAAGCGTTTTCTTTCTGCATATTGAGACGATTTTGAACATGTTCAAAACGCTCGGGGTCGATTTTGCCCTGAAGCGAGTCCCATTCTTTCTGCATTAATATAACGTAATCGACACCTTTCTGGTAGTGAAATTTTAATCGTTCCCACAAAGTCGAGCCGGATTCCAGAGGATAATCCCAGGGTAGATGATGAAACCACAGCAGGTATTTCTCCGGGCAGGTTTTCGGGGAATTCCAAATCCGGCAGAGCGGCTGATGATACTGACTGACCGCGTTGCTGCCTGTTTCACTTCGGTCAAAGCCAATACCATTAGCGTCAGCTCTATGATAATAAGTTGAGCCCCAGTCTATTCTGCGGCGATTTACATAATCCGGCTGGGGGCCGTAATGGTGACCTGCTGCCATGATATGATGAAGGCCCATTGGCGTCATATAATCCACACACGCTTCCCATGAACCCATCATCATTTTTTTAATAAGATTTACCACCTTCGGGTCATTGGACCATGTCATACGAGTCCACTCTTCGGCAATCTGCTCGGAAGACAAAGATGTATCCCACGCCAGCCTTCCGAAAGCATACCAATTCGCCTGCGAAAAATGATGCCCGCTCCAGTTGCGGTCGGAACCAATCCCTGAAACGCCCGCGATTCCGCTGATGGCATGTTTGTCCGCGGTCCCGTCAACGATATCGGCGACCAGTGTTCCCGGGCCATAAGCGTATGTATCTGAATCCAATACCTCTTTCCATAGCGGCGCCAGATAAACCAGGTGTTTGGCCTGGCCGGTGTATTCCTGTGTAATTTGAAACTCTATCATTAACGCTGTCTTGGGCATTGCACCAAACAGCGGATTAAACGGCTCACGCGGCTGAAAATCTATCGGGCCGTTTTTGTTCTGTATGAAAACGTTGGATGCAAAATCACCGTCCAGCGGCACAAATTCCAGGTATGCACATTTGGCACGGTCCTGGTCAATCGAAATATCATAAACAAAAGAGCGCCACGACACTGTCCCGCCATAAGGTCTCAATGCTTCAGCCAGCATATTTGCGCCGTCTGCATGGCTGCGTCCGTAATTCTGTGGACCCGGCTGTCCTTCCGAATAGGCCTTAACAAGATATCCTCCGAAATCCGGAATCTGCTGATAAATTTCCTTTGCCTTTTCTTTCCACCATTGACGTACGGATGGGTTCAGCGGGTCAGCGGTTGGCAGGCCGCCGATTTCCATCGGTGATGTAAATTTTATACTGAAATATATCTGGATTCCGTAAGGTCTTAAAACGTTCGCAATGACGGCTGCTTTCTCGATATATTCTTTGGTCAGAATCGCCGCCTGACTATTCACATTGTTCAGGACTGCGCCGTTAATACCAATCGACGCATTCGCACGTGCATAGTCTTTATATCTTGCATCAATCCTTTCCGGCAACTCATTCCATTTCCAGATTGATCTGCCGGCATAGCCACGTTCGACACTTCCGTTCAAATTGTCCCAATGGTTCAACAGACGCTTCTGAATCCGCGGCTTTTGCTGAATGGACAGCTTGTCAAGCGATTGCTGGGTCTGAATTAGCCGCAGGAAATGAAACGCCCCATACAGGGCACCCTTTGGCTGATTAGCTGCAATGACTGTAACAGTTCGATTATCCCAGCGTAATGAGCGAATAATAAAACCATCTGCACCGACAGATTCCAGTTCCGAAGCACCGGCCAATTTTCGCACAATAGAGGATTGTTCCAGCGTGCCGACTACAACGGCTCCATCTTGTGAAACTGATGAAGCCACCGGAATTTCCTTTCCCAGCAGTCCGGACAAGCCCTTGCGAAGTTCCTCCTGAACAGCCTGAAATGTTGGAGAGGATTCCTGGATTACGATTTGAGTTATGTGCTCTCTATAATGCGAAAGAAGCTCAGGCTGTGATATCTCATTATAACGAAGCCATAGTTGATATCCATCTTCAGCTCGAAGAGTCTCTGTAAAAAACAATACTATCATCCAAAGCAACAACTTTATACGGTATGAACGTAATAAATTCATTTTTTACCTTATTATTCCGTTCTAAATGGTGAAGCTGGCAAGCCTTGTTTATTATATAAATTTGCACCTTGGGGATTATCAGCCCAGGCATAGCGAACAGCTACGGGACGGTTTACGTCATCATTCCAGACGATTACTTTATCGCCTTCTATTTTCGCCTTTGCCCAGACAAATTTCTTGTCGGCGCCGGCAATGGCAAATTGCTTCAGCTCACCGTCTCCTGTGGCGGTTAATCCGCTTCCGATGTTTGTAAATGTTATAATGATTTTGTTGGCTTGGACTTCCATCGACTGATAAATCGGGCCTGAGTAAACTTTCTTCTCACTGTAAGCTATCCTTTCAGCAGCGAGCGCAAGACGTTTGCCTACATCTTCCTTATTTAACGGATGAATATCGTTCCATTCACCTGTATCGATAGTAACAGCCATTGCTGTGTTGGGAACAGCAAGCGTTTTAAGCTGTGCTTCTCTCAGCTCGGCCCAGTTGCTTTCGGAAGGTTTGTCTTTAGCCTCCATAAAATTGGCCAGTTGAACATATAAAAACGGGAAATCTCCCTGCTGCCATTTTTCTCTCCAGTCAGCTATCAATGCGGGGAAGAGCCGCTGATATTCACGCGGATTGCCAGTGTTGGATTCGCCCTGATACCAAATGACTCCTTTAATTTTATAGTTTAAGAGAGGAGCTAACATTGCGTTATATAAACCTGATGGCTGCCACTCAATAAAGGTTTTGCCCGGCAATGGCTCCATTGTAACGCCTAATTTGTATTGCCACTCGCCCTTTAAGTCGATTGTTTGTCCTGCTGCTGACAGATAATATGGTTTATCTTTAACAAAACCGCCTCGGCCTGAGTTATTAATGACTCTTATTACAATAATATTTTTGCCCTCTTTAAGCAGGTTCGAGGGGATATCGTATATTCTTGGGGGGTACTGATAGGAGACTGTGCCCACAAGTTTGCCGTTAACATAAGTCGAATCGGCATCCACAATCCTGCCCAGCCAAAGTTTTGCGGGCTTATTAATCATAGAAGACGGGATAACAAAATCTTTTCTGAACCACACAACACCGTTTACAAATCCTAACTGCTCGTCAGCCCAGTATCCCGGCACATTCATAATTGCCCATTCCGAGGTATCGTAATTTTCATCAAACCACGGCTTTTGACCTTTTTCCAAACCTTTATCAAACTGCTGGATATAACCGTACCACGCATCATTGACAGCTTTATCTTTCTCGATGATTTGGTTAATGTAGGCGTCGTCCTTACACTTTTTCGCTGTTTCGAGGTATTCGGGAAACGCCTTTAGGGCTTCCTCGCTCAACCACGCCTGCGCAGGTGAACCGCCGACACTGGCATTGATTAAACCTATGGGAACGTGGTATTTTTCGCATAATTCCTTCGCAAAAAAATAACCCACGGCAGTAAATTCAAGAACACTTTCAGGATTTGCCGATACCCAGCGGCCAGACTTCAAATCTTCCTGCGGCGCCTTAAAATTATATATGTGCGGGATATTAAACTGTCTTATGTCAGGATTGTTTGAGTGAGCGATTACATCGGGGTACTTGTATTTAACTCTGGCCATTGGCAGTTCCATATTTGACTGGCCTGAACATACCCATACGTCGCCTATCAGGATGTTTTTTAGGGTGATATTATTACCGGCGCTAATATCCATACTATAGGGACCGCCTGCTTTTAATTGAGAAAGCATCACTTCCCATTCGCCGTCTGCATTAGCCGCGGCATTATATGTTTTGTTGATAAAGTTAATTGTCACCTTTTCGCCTTCGTCAGCCCAGCCCCAAATCTTTATATTGGTATCTCTTTGAAGCACCATACCATCGCTTATCAAGGCAGGAAGTCTGACTCGGCAAAAGGCCTTAGGAGCATTCAACTGCAGTAACAGCACCAGCAGGCAGAGCAGCCACCAGCCGTACCTTCGATATTGCACAATCGCTCCTGATTTCATATTAAACCTTTCGCCCAAAAACACGGTCAAACTGTATCGGATGGCTTCTTTCACCCCCTCACACTACCAAATCGCAATACCGCTCACAAGGAATTTCTCCCGCCTTGCATTTTTGGTACCCGGTCAAATCCGAATTCCGAGCAGGCTCGGGAGTTCTTCGATATGCCTCTGATATTTAAACCTTATACTTGTGAGTGGGTCAAAAGTGGTTCAGTCGCCACGTGATAGCTGCTTGTTAACAAATTGTCAGTCACTTGTTATTCACTTGTAACTCCCAAAACCGCCCGATTTCGCTATTGCATCATCTTTATTGATAAGCGCTTG
>CAYNDE010000044.1:0-12131 GCA_964395535.1 uncultured Pirellulales bacterium | reverse complement strand
TCAAAGCAGGTATAACCTCGCCAAGAAGCATAAGAATAATCGAAGCAGTGATGTAAGGCATAATCCCCAGACCGAACAGGCTGCTCTTATCGAGCCTGCCTCCGGTGAGCATTTGCATATACTCAACGGCCCTGCCGACAGGGGTTTCAGTCTCCGCAGTGCCCGCAAACTGAGTAATCTTCTCATAGGAAAAGCCCGGCACGGGGATATGAAAGCCAATCCTGTAAATCATCAGCATAGCAATGGTAAAAATAACCTTGCTGCGCAAATCAGGTATCCTGAATATGTTCACAAATGTCTTAAACATATTTTTATCTTTCCTCTATCCTCACTACTGTGCCATCACTTTCTATGCCAGCTCAACGGCCCCACCGGAAGCAACAATCTTCTGCTCAGCCGCCCTGCTGAATTTATGAGCCTTCACCTTTAATCTCTTGGTCAGCTCTCCATCTCCGAGAATCTTGACTTTATTTTTCGTATTGTCAATCAGCCCGGCCTCGGAAAGCTTTTCGAGCCCGACATCTGCGCCGTCCTCGAATCTTTCCAGCTGCGAAACATTTATAATTTTATACCGCGTTGCGAACTTGAAATTACTAAAGCCGCGTTTGGGCAGTCTCCTGAACAAAGGCATCTGACCGCCCTCGAAAAGCAGTCCTATCTTCGCACCGGACCTGCTCTTTTGTCCCTTGTGGCCGTGGCCGGCGGTCTTGCCGTGTCCGGAACCGCTACCCCTGCCTATCCGTTTGCGACGTTTGTCTCTGCCCGCAATTGAAGTTATCTTTGTCTTCGACATCTAAAACATCACCACCTTTTTACCTTTTCCACCTCAACACCGCGAAGAAATTCAACCTCTTCTTTGCTACGAAGTTTCAACAAGCCAGCCAACGTAGCTTTAACAACGTTCTTGGCTGATGTGCTGCCGTATACCTTGGTAAGAACATCCTGTACTCCCGCATACTCAAGCACTGCCCGGGCACTTGAGCCGGCAATAACACCCGTACCGGGATTAGCCGGCACCATTACTATCTTTGTCGCCCTGCATTTACCAATCACCTTATGCGGTATTGTCCTGCCGAAAAGCGGTACATTATGCAAAGATTTCCTGGCCTCCTTTATTCCTTTCTCAACAGCAAGAGGCACCTCGTTTGCCTTGCCGTAGCCTATGCCCACCGTACCATTACGGTCGCCTACCACAACCAAAGCCGCAAAACTGAATCGCCTGCCGCCTTTGACTACCTTGGCACAGCGATAAATCTTCACCGCCGTATCCTCAAACGGATGCTCCTGCTGTTCAATTATTTTCATTGGTTTTTGAGCCAATTTTTTTCTCCAACACTCTCGTTAAAAGACAAGCCCTGCTTTCCTCGCCCCGTCGGCAAGTGCCTTGACTCTGCCATGATACTTATAAAGGTTCCTGTCAAAACAAACACATTTAATACCCACGCCCAATGCCTGCTTGGCGACAGCTTCACCTATAATCTCTGCAGCCTTCTTATTGCCCGTCTTCTGCAGCTGGCCCCGAAGTGCTTTGCTCATAGTACTGGCCGAAACAAGCGTCAGCCCAGCAGCATCGTCGATTATCTGTGCATAAATATGCCGGTTGGAACGCTTCACAACGAGACGAGGCCTGTCCGGCGTGCCAAATATCTTCTTTCTGACATGATATTTACGCCTCAATGCTGCCCTTTTAACACTATCAGTTTTCTTCATACTATTCTTCTAACCGTCTCGTAACTGCTTTAACAAATACTGCCTGCTATGCTGTCCCTGACGTAAAGGCCTTTCCAACCTTTCGCCTGATGTGCTCATCAGCATACCGAATGCCCTTTCCCTGATAAGGTTCTGGTGGCTTTATCTTTCGCACATCAGCAGCAAACCGCCCGAGAGCACATTTATCCACGCTCGAAATCGTGAAAACCGCAGGCACATCGTTGCCTCTGGTCGCAGCCACCTCAATATTTACTTTCACTCCCCCCGGTATCTTCAACTGAACAGGGTGACTGAATCCCACCTGCAAAACCAGTTTGTCGGCCTGTGCTTTCACACTGTAACCTGTGCCGAAAATCTGCATTTTCTTTTCAAAGCCTCTGCTCACGCCATCAACCATATTTGCAATCAATGCCCTAAATGTGCCGTGCAGCTCTCTGGCTTGCCGGCTCTGGGCTTCCTTGCTTTCCACAATAATCCTGGAATCTTCGACCTTTATCTTTATTCCAGGCTTACAGGCAATCTGTAATTTGCCCAGCGGGCCTGAAACCTCAATGTTACCGCCCTTCTGCTCGGCCTTGACGCCGGAAGGAAGCTCTATCGGTTTTTTACCTATACGTGACATATTAACTTACCGTACAAAGTATCTCGCCGCCGACTTTTGCCTTGCGGCAGCTCCTGTCGCTCATTACACCTTTGCTTGTTGAAACTATTGATATTCCCATGCCGCCAAGGACAAACGGCAGCTTGTCAACAGATAAATATATTCGCCTGCCGGGTTTACTTTCTCTTTTTATTGCCTCAATGACAGGCCGACCGTTTTCGTCGTACTTAAGTGATATTCTTAAAATCCCCTGCTTGCCGTCGTCTATTCGGTCATAATCCAATATGTAACCTTCCTTTTTAAGTACCGCTGCTATGCCCTCGCATATACCGGACGCTTTAACTGTCACAGAATCCTTGCCTGTCCGCAGTGCATTGCGTATCCTGGTCAACATATCAGCTATTGGGTCACTCAAACTCATAATTTCCTACCTCTTATTTCGCATCTGCCCTAAAAAATCTCACCTTCACAGCCGGTCTATCACCAGCTGGCCTTTCTGACACCGGGAATTTTGCCTTCGTTAGCCATTTTTCTAAAGCAGATTCGGCAAATCTTAAACTTTCGGTAAACCGCCTTCGACCTTCCACAAAGCTCACAGCGGGTATACTGCCTGACACGAAACTTCTGTTTTCTCTTTACCTTATTTTCAAGCGCCTTTGTTGACATTCATAAACTCCACAAGACATATTTTTGCGCAAAGCTATTGTTCCCTCGGCCTCTTAAACGGCATCCCGAACAAAGCCAGCATACTTCTTGCCTCATCATCGGTCTTCGCTGTTGTCACAAAAGTTATATTCATACCCTGCTGAAACTCCATTTTTGCCGCGTCTATTTCCGGGAAAACACTTTGCTCGCTCAGTCCCAGTGAATAATTTCCTCTGCCGTCAAAGCTGTTCGGGTCAAGTCCGCGGAAGTCTCTGACCCTCGGTATCGCCAGACTCACCAGCCTGTCCATAAACTCATACATACGGTCACCGCGAACAGTAACCTTCAATCCCGTCTCATTGCCGGCTCGAACCTTAAAATTGGAAACACTCTTCTTGGCCTTACAGACAGCCGGCATCTGGGCGGTAATCATCATTAAATCCTTTTTGGCCAGCTCCAGAAACTTCTTATCCCCAGCCGCCTTGCCGACGCCCATAGAGACGATAATCTTTTCTATCCGCGGTACTGCCATAGGATTCTTGTAACCGAATTCCTTAGCCAATTCCGGAACTATCTGCGTTTTATATAAATCTTTCAATCTTGCCATATCTTCTGATTATCAATCAATTCCCAGCTAAAAAGCTGTTCTAAATTTTCCTTCTAACAACGCCAATCTCACTGCCGTCGACAGCGACTCTTTTTTTCGTCCCGTCTTTACCAATCGAGTAGCGAACTCTGGTCGGTTTTGAACTTTTCGGATTCAAAGGCTGCACATTGCTTATATGAATCGGCTGCTCAACCTGAATCCGTCCTCCCTGCGGGTTCTTTCTCGACGGGCGAACATGCCTTAAAGCAATGTTATGACCCTGAATAACAACTTTATTCTTCTCGGGTATTACTCGAAGTACCTTACCGGTAGCACCTTTATGCTCGCCGGCTATAATCTGTACCATATCACCTTTCTTAATATGCAGTGCCATTTTTAATCTCTTATATTCAATCTCGCAACTCTGATCCGTAACAGTTCCTACACAACCTCGCTGGCCAGAGAAATAATCTTCATATAATTTTTCTCTCGCAGCTCACGGGCAACCGCTCCGAAAATTCTTGTGCCTATCGGGTTGCCGTCATTGTCTATTATCACCGCCGCGTTACTGTCGAATCTGACATAGCTGCCGTCGGGTCTCCTGACAGGGCTTTTCGTGCGAATAATCACACATTTATGAACCTTCTTGTCGTCCAGTTGGCAGGTCGGCAGAGCTTTCTTTATAGCCACACACACAACGTCCCCGATACTAGCCGTAGGCCGGTAGTTTCGCCTCCGGCAACCTCCCCTGCCGAGAACCTTTATACACAACGCCGTTTTAGCACCGGAGTTGTCTGCTATATCCAACATTGTTTCCTGCTGTATCACAAATCTACCTCACACTGAGCTTATCCCGAGCGTCAATCTACAACCGCCTTTTGCACAACACGAACAAGACGCCATCTCTTGGTCTTACTTAAAGGCCTGCACGGAGCAACTTCAACAACATCGCCCACCGACGCCTGATTGTGCTCGTCGTGTACGCCAAGTACGGTCCTGCGTCTTACGTACTTGCCGTACATAGGATGCTTAATCTTGTAATTGATGATAACTTTAACGCTTTTGTCGCCGCTTCGGCTTGTCACCACAGCCGTATCGGTTTTTACCTTTTTACGCTCCATATCTCCTCTACAATCAAACCGCCTGCTTCTCACCTATTACCGTTTTAATTCTCGCAATATCACGCTTGATATTCCTCACAGCCTTATTATTCTCCAGTGTCTCTGTCACTGACTGTGAGCGAAGCTCGAACAACCGCCTCGTAAGCTCATCCAGCTTGTCCACAAGCTCATCAGAACTCATCTCACGATACTGCTTTGCCTTCATATCAAATTGTCCTTTTTCAAATATTGCTTCCGCCGGTCATACCCAGCCGTTACAACGAATGTCTTCTTTTGACCAATCTGCACCTTATCGGCATCTTATGAGCTACTCTGACCAGCGCCCGCTTGGCCACATCCTCACCAATGCCGCCGATTTCAAGGAAAACCTGACCGGGCCTGACCCTTGCAACCCAAAATTCCGGCTCACCTTTACCCTTTCCCATCCTTGTCTCAAGCGGCTTTTTGCTTACCGGCTTATGGGGGAATATCCTCAAATATACCTTGCCTTCACGATGAAGAAAATGCGTCGCCGCCACTCTGCCAGCTTCAATCTGCCTCGCTGTTATCCAGCTTCTCTCAAGTGCCTGCAAACCGTATTCGCCGAAAGCAACAAAGTTGCTCCTCGAAGCATTGCCCTTCATTCTGCCTCGCTGGCTCTTACGGAATTTAACTCTTTTAGGCATTAACGCCATCTTCAAAAATCCTCAACAATTTATCTATTCGAAACAGAAGCAACCGCTGCAATTACTTTTTTTCTGCGTCGCTGTCATTTTGCTCCGGCTGCTGCTTTTGTTCTTCAGCAGCCGCAGGCCTCGCGGCTCGCCTCGATTCGTCGAAGCGGGCCTTCGAGCCGAGGGGTGCTGATTGAGCCTTTTCACTACTTTTGTCTTTTACAGCAGCAGCGAAGCCGCCGTCAGCCCGTCCCCCTTTACGTCCATCTGCCCGCCGCCCAGGCCGACGCCGACGAACCTGTCTTGTCTCAACCTGCTGCTCTCCGAATTTACCCCTGTAAATCCAGACCTTAATACCGATAGCTCCATACGTCGTCCTTGCCGTCGCCACTGCATAGTCCACATCGGCATCGAGAGTATGAAGCGGAATACTGCCGACTTTCTGCGTCTCTCTGCGGGCCATCTCCGAACCTGCAAGACGACCGCCGCAAATAATCTTAACTCCCTTGGCTCCGGCATTCATCGCCGAGTCGCAATATTGCTTCATCGTACGCCTGAACGACGCCCGCTTACACAACTGCTCTGCAATGGCCTCCGCCACCAAAACCGCATCGAGCTCAGGGGCCTTTACCTCGATAACATTGACATTCACCTTTCTGCCTGTCAAAGTTTCAAGCTCTTCACGAAGCTTATCAACCTCTCCGCCGCGAGGCCCGATTACAATCCCGGGCCTGGCACTATGCAGTGTCACCTGAATCTCGTTTCTCGTCCGGATTATCTTCACCTTCGATACCGCACCTTTCGGCATCTGGCGATTGAATTTTTTATCGATGAAACGTCGTATCTTCTCATCTTCAACCAGAAAATCCCCGTAAGTAGCCTTCGGCGAAAACCAAATGCTCTGCCATTCTCTGGTTATTCCCGTCCTGAATCCTACTGGTGATGTCTTCTGACCCATATTAAATTTCTCTATCTGTATCTTTTAGTTTTCTTCTTTATACTTCTGCTACTGTTATATATATATGACTGGCCTTTTTACTTAGCGAATGAGCTCTGCCTCTGTCCTTCGGTATCCATCTTTTGGTACCTATTCGGATACCGGCATCGTCCACGCGGGCGCAACTGACAAAAAGATTATCAACATCCGCCTGCTGCTCATCAGCATCTGCAACAGCAGCCTTGAGAACTTTGTTAACCATCTCTGCAGCCCGCTTGTTCGTGAATTTCAACAAATCCATCGCCTCCTGTACGCCCCTGCCTGTTATCAATTCCGCTACAAGTCTTGTCTTTCGCGGCGAGCTCGGTGCATATCGATAAGACGAGCGCCACTGTGACAGCTCATTCACATCGACCGACAGTGCCGCTGCAAGATTGCGCACATCCTCTTTGCGAGGCAAAGGCTTCATCAGACCCTTTTGCCAGTTCCTGATTGCAGCAACTGCCCTCGCTTTGCTCAAACCGCTCCGGGCAATCTGCTCTGCGAGCTGCTCCGGGCTCATCTTTCGCTGCTCAAAAACCTTTTTTAGCTTTTCGGAACTCAACATTTTAATTTCTTTTACAACCGATTAAGCTACCCTGATTAAGTCGCTATTTTCTTGCTCGAATGACCCTTGAAAATACGCGTCGGCGAAAATTCACCAAGCTTGTGGCCAACCATATCCTCGGTAACAAAAACCTTATTGAACATCTTGCCGTTATGAACCATAAAAGTATAACCTACAAACTCAGGAATTATCGTACACCTCCGTGCCCAGGTCTTCATTGGCTCATAAGTACCAGCCTGAGCCTGTTTTGTTACCTTGGCAAAAAGTTTCTGGTCAACATAAGGCCCTTTTTTAAGTGACCTGCCCATATTACTCCTTTTACTCTTAAAAAATCAATTACAGCACAAGCTGTCCCTGTCTTTTGTTCTTGCGTCTTCGAATAATCCTCTTATTGCTCGGCTTTCTTGGATTTCTCGTTTTGCCTCCCTTGGCCAGTACTCCTGTCGGCGAACAGGGCTGTCGGCCGCCGTTTGCCCGGCCCTCACCGCCGCCCATCGGATGCGATACCGGATTCATCGCCTTGCCTCTTACGTGCGGCCTTCTGCCTATATGGCGGCTTCTGCCAGCCTTGCCGAGCTCGACGTTCTGATGGTCGGCATTGCTCAATCTGCCGATAGTAGCACGGCACTGCTTGCGAATCATACGCATCTCACCGCTCGGCAAGACAATACTCACCCAGTCGCCTTCCTTGGCAACTATCCTCGCCGCACTTCCGGCACCACGGACGAGCTTGCCGCCCTGACCGGCTGTCATCTCAACATTATGGATTTCAAGACCGGAAGGTATAACTGCCAGAGGCATAGCATTACCCGCCTTCGGTTCACAATCCAGCCCGCTTTCAACCGTCTGGCCTACACTTATGCCCGCCGGAGCCAGTATATACCTTTTCTCTCCGTCGGCATAGGCGAGCAGAGATATAAAGCAGTTGCGGTTAGGGTCATATTCAATTGTGGCCACCTTCGCAGGAACACCGTCTTTGTCACGCTTGAAATCTATCATCCGGTAAATCTTCCTGGCCCCGCCGCCTCTGAATCTGCTCGTGGTAACCCCGCGATGATTTCTGCCGCCGTTCTTTTTCACTCGAACACAAAGCGACTTCTCCGGCTTATCACAGGTTAGCTCGGAATAATCAATCACCGAGGCATTTCGCCGCCCTGCACTTGTTGGTTTATATATTCTGATTGCCATAATTTAATCCTGCATTAAACTTTTTTGCTCTTAGAACAAATCTATATGGTGTTCTGGCTCCAAAAAAACAACCGCTTTCTTCCAGCTCGGCGTCCGGCCGAAATGCCTGCCTCTGCGGCGTTGCTTGCCCCGGCGGTTGGCCGTCCTTACCTTCATAACCTTTACCGAGTACATTCTCTCCACGGCGCTTTTTATCTGCTGCTTGTTGGCCTCTTTGTTTACCTCGAACGAGTATGCACTCTTCGTATTGGCAAGGTGCATCCCCTGTTCCGTAACCAAAGGCCGAATTATCACTTTATAGTCTTCCATACACTATCGAATCATCAATTACCTTTATTTTTACCCTGCCCCACAACGGACAAAAAAGCCTGCTTCGTAAAAAGCAGCTTGCTGTGATTGCAAACGTCACCGGCATTAAGCTGCGCTACAGGCATCACCGCCACCTTTGGTATATTTCTTGCCGACCTGTAAATATTATTATCGGCATCATCAATCATCACAAGACAGCTGCGATTAATCTTAAGATTGCCGAGAATCGAAGCGAACTCTTTCGTCCTCGGCTTTTCCATATTCAGCTCATCAACGACAACAACGTCGTCGTTTAAAAGTTTTTCCAGCACAGCCGATTTCGCCGCCAGTCTTCGCTGTTTTTGGGGCATCCTTTTGCTGAAGTCACGCGGCAGCTTGGCAAAAGTCACTCCGCCGCCCACGCGTTTGCCCGTCCTTATGTTGCCGACACGAGCGTTACCGGTACCTTTCTGCCTGAACAATTTTCTCGTTGAGCCCTCCACCATACTTCTGCCCTTGGTCGCCGCAGTGCCCACACGTCTGTTGGCATGATACATCACAATCGCCTGCTTAAGCAGTGCGAAGTTCACCTCCCCGCCTAAAGCCGATTCATCGACCTTCAGGCTCTCAACCTCTTTTCCATCTCTGTTGTAAACTGCCAGTCTAATCATCTTCAGATTTCCAAATTTCGCCTCGCTACTGTCTCCGCGAGCTCCGCACTATCACATAGCTGCCCGAAGGCCCCGGTACCGAGCCCTTGATAACTAATAAATTATTCTTTTCGTCTATCGAAACCAGCCTGTGATTGCTCGTAGTTACTCTCTCGCTGCCCATATGGCCGGCCATTTTCTTTCCTTTTTTAAGTTTTCCGCTGTGACCTCTGTCAGTCGCAAAGCTTGCCAGCGAGCCGCCCGCTCTGTGCTTGCGCTCGGTACCGTGCGAAGAAGGAAAACCCGCAAAGTGATGTCTTTTCATCACTCCGGCAAATCCCTTTCCCTTGCTGGTCCCGATAACATCAACAAAATTATTCTCTGCAAAAACCGAAACTGTAAGCGAATCGCCGCTCTTATATTCCGGCTGGGCATCGCCCGCCAATCGCCACTCCCTTACAAGTTTCTTTACCGATGTATTAGCTTTCTTTGAATGACCGGCTGCCGGCCTCTTCTGCCGTCTCGGCTTGACATCATCATAACCAAGCTGAACGGCGTTATACCCGTCTGTCTGTTTAGTCTTGACCTGGAGAACAGCGCAGGGGCCAGCCTCAATGACTGTCACCGGCAGCAATCTGCCCGACTCATCATAAACCTGTGTCATTCCAACTTTTTTTCCCAACAGCATTGCCATAGCTTCAATCTCTAAAAATCAGGCGCATAAAAAACATAAGCATCTCTGCTTATGCTTTTATCTTCACAAACACGCCTGCAGGAACCACCAGCCGGTTCAAAACTTCTACCGTTCGTGCATTAGCCTCAAAGATATCTATCAATCGCTTATGTGTCCTCAGCTCAAACTGCTCTCTCGATTTCTTATCGACATGCGGGCTTCGAAGCACAGTGTATCGCTCTATTCTTGTCGGCAATGGCACCGGCCCGCTAACCCGTGCGTTAGTCCTGCGAGCATGCTCAACTATCTCTTTTGCTGAGGTATCAAGCGCCCTGTGGTCGTATGATTCCATTCTTATCCTGATTTTTTCGGTTTCCGTCGCCATAAATTTAGATACAGTAATCTTTCGCCAAAATTGATATACAATTCACAACTCTCAAGATTTTATCCGGTTTTTTATGCAGGAAAGGCCTCTTTTTTTGGCCGGCTCCTCTGTCAGTCCTTTCGCCGGCCAACGTCGCCTTCCTTAAAGAATTCGGGCCCTGGCAAAGCTGACAAAAATCCGTAAAGCATCTGTCGGCTCTGACATTAGCCCGAAGCTTCCTACTTACCATCCCTGACCATCATTTTCAGATATGTTACAGCCCAACTCGTCTTCGCACAGACGTCCTTGACTATGCTCGCTACGGCTGAGAAACCCGTAATTTAGCACCTTATAGAAGAGCTGTCAATAAAACATAAAAAAATATTTCGGTTAAATTACAAAAAATACTGCTTTTTTCGTGCAATAACGGCTTTATAAGAAAATTTGAAACATTTATAAGATAATTTTCCCCGCAAGCTGCTCGGGAACCTTCTCATAAGTCAAAGGCTCAATCGTAAAAACACCTCTGCCCGCCGTAAGACTCCTAATATCGCTCGAATACCCGAACATTTCAGCAAGCGGTGCCCTGGCGTCAATAACGCGCATCGTCCCGTGTACCCGCGTATCCGTTATCACCGCCCTCTTACCAAGCAGATTACCCTGAACAGCCCCGAAATAGGCCTCCGGAACCACTACCTCAAGACGCATCAGAGGCTCAAGCAATACAGGCTCTGCCTTCTTCAAAGCCGACTCTATCGCAATAACCGCCGCCTGCTCAAAGGCCAAATCCGATGAATCAACTGTGTGATAAGAGCCGTCAAGCAAAATTACCCTCACGCCTACAATCGGAAATCCTGCCAAAACTCCGCAGCCTAACGCCTCTCTGGCGCCATCTTCGACTGCACCAATATATTCCTTCGGTATAGTTCCACCGGCTATCTTACTGACGAACTCATTCTCTCTATCCCAGTGCCCGTCTTCGGTCATCAACGGCTCGATTCTCAGCACCACATGGCCAAACTGGCCATGACCGCCGGTCTGTCGAACAAACTTACCTTCAGCCTCTGCCGGCCTTGCAATCGCCTCCTTATACGCTACTCGAGGCTTTCCAACCCTGACATTAACTTTCTTCTCTCTGACAAGTTTGTGCTGAAGAATCTCAAGATGAAGCTCACCCATCCCGCTTATGATTGTCTGGCCCGTTTCGGCGTCCACTTTACAGTCGAAAGTCGGGTCCTCCCGTCTCAGCTCCGCCAATGCCTCGGAAAGCTTACTCTTATCCCCGGATGTGCTCGGCTCTATCGACATACTTATAACCGTTTGTGGAAATGTAATAGACGGCAAACATACCGGATGCCTCGTGTCACAGATTGTATCGCCCGTAAGAGCCTTCTTAAGACCTACCACCGCCACGATGTCACCGGCAGCAGCGGAATCAAGAATCTTTCGCTCGTTGGCGTGCATCTCGAATATCCTCGTAATATTCTCACGCTTGTCGCGACTCGCATCAAGAACCCTGCTGCCCGATTTCAATGTCCCCTGATAAATCCTGATAAAATTCAAATCACCGTGAGCATCAGATGTAATCTTAAAGACCAAAGCCACAAGCGGAGAGTCCTTTTCACACTTAACTGTCACCTTCTTCTTTTCGTCTTTCGGCTTATGGCCGACAATTACCGGCCTTTCCAAAGGTGACGGCAGATAATTAACAACCCCATCGAGAAGTCTCTGCACACCGATATATTTCAAGGCCGAGCCTACGAATACAGGATGGAGCCCGCCTGCCAAAGTCCCTTTCCTTATCGCTCTGTGAATAATCTCAGCCTCTGCCGGCTTGTTCTCGATGTAAAGCTCCATAAGCTGCTCATCGAATTCCGCCGCAAGCTCCAGAAGCCTGTGCCTGTACCGCTCTGCCATTACACGGATGTCTTCAGGTATTTGTCTTTCCTCGAAACTCGCTCCCAGCTCCTCTGCTTTATAAAAAACTGCTTTCATTTCTATGATGTCTATTATCGCCGCAAAATTCCCTCCGCTTCCATAAGGTATCTGAACTGCGACAGGATTGGCAAGAAGTCTGTTGCGAATACTATCTACACTCATCTCAAAGT
>CAYNDE010000043.1:5960-12260 GCA_964395535.1 uncultured Pirellulales bacterium | reverse complement strand
AGAAGTCCTACTGTGAGAGTAGCCAGGCCGCTGACCAGGCAGGTTACGATTATCAGTGCATTTTTGTCCATTCCGGTATCGCTGAGTATTAAAGGATTGGCGAAGATGATATAGGCCATAGTAAGAAATGTCGTGATGCCTGCGACGAATTCGATTCTTATACTTGTTTGCTTTTGACGGAGCTGAAAATATCTGTTAACCATTTTCTGCTTCTCCTAAGCCACAGCCTGAGCTCCTAATATTTAATAGTGTACAGTTAAATTTTTTTCTATCAAGTATTGTTTTAAAAATCAGGATCCGCTGTTTCCACCGGCTGTAAAACAGTTTTGCAGCTTGTATCAGTTATAGTCAATGTTCATTTGTGTTTTAATAATTTGTTCTGTAATAATAGAATAAAAATTGAAACTAAGGCGGCGATAAGACAGAAAAGCTGTGTCAGGGTGATTGGGCCGACATATATGTAACGGTCTGTATCCCCTCTGAAAAAATCAATGCCCATCCTCCCGAAACCGTAAAGGCAGAGAAACCACAGTAGCATAGTTCCCCGCCATCGCTCGATTTTCAAACCTTTTAAAAACAACCAGATACACACCAATAAAATTATTTCATAAATCTGGGTAGGATGGAGCGGCACAACCGCCGGCGCTGCCGCCCCTTCGGGGAAGGTGATGGCCCAGGGCAGCGAGCATTCCCGGCCGTAACAACACCCATTAAAGAAACATCCTATTTTGGTTATACTCAATGGTATCGCAATACTCCACGCCAATAAATCGATAGCGGCGGCTCTGGATTTTGAGACAAGCAAAACTAAGGGGACTCCTAAGCCCAAGTAGGCTAATTGACCTGCCCATAATCCGCCGCCAAGATAATGCCTTAATGAAAACAATTGCTGAAAGTTGAACTGGGAGTGATGAATGTCGTATAAAATCTTGGCAACAAAAACCATACCCACTATATAACATAGGCTGGCTGTTATGTACACGCGATTGCGAAGTCCCCACCTGTGGGCAGTTTTTTTACAAATAATAAAATATATAATAATACTAATAGCATAAAAAATCGAATATGTTGGCACTGCCCCTATTCTCGGAAACATTGAAAACTTCCTTTTTTGCCTTCCAGATTAAAATGCAATCTCGACTCTATCCTCATTAATCATACAGTCAGTTTTCTTGGTTTCAAGAATTGTTTTGTAAATCAAATCCAGGTTAAACTTTGTTCCTCTGCTGATTGAAAATATGTTGATAAGTCTGCGGATGACAATAAGTTATGCAATATATTGCCTTTTGAAAGCATAAGTTACAATTATCTGTTTAAAGGGCCCGCTCGTTAAGTCCCTGGTCTTATAAATCTATATTAAACTAAAAAATTATAAAATAAAAAGTCTTAATTATCAAGAAGGTTAAGTTTTTTGCCGATAGAAATAGTGTTGTTTGCACAGTGTTTATGGGAAGGATTATTTAAGGGAGAGAAAAATGTTAAAAGCACGGGATATAATGACCAAAAACGTTATAACAGTGCAGGAAGACACTCCTATTGATAAGGCTGTCGAGCTGCTCGCGGAGATGGACATTACGGGAATGCCTGTCGTTGATAAAAATAAAAGACTTCTCGGCATAATCACCGAGCAGGATGTGATGCATTTGTTCCATGATGAATCGAGTCTGCTATACGGTAATCCTGAAGAGCAGGACAAGAAGGTCAGCGATTTTATGAGTACACCGGTTATCTTCTTTGATGAGAATGAAAGTGTAATGGATGTTTGTCTATGCCTGAAAAACTATCATTTCAGAAGGGTGCCGGTCACCTCGGAAGGAAAAGTCATAGGCTTAATCAGCCGACAGGATATAATCAAGTATGTGCTCCAGAAAAGACGAGAGGAAACTGCGGTGGAAGAAAAAGCTCTTAATACTTGAGCAGACTGTCCTTGCCGGTAAACAACTACGAGCGATAGGCCTCGAACCTGCACGTCCCTAAAGATGCTAATGCGGTAAAGTCGTTGAATTTCTTCACCGGCATTTTCGCTCCCTGTGTTTTCACGTCTTACGAAGGTTCAACATAAGGTCTTGACTTTTCAAGCCACAAATGCTATAGCCCTCTTGTAGGATATATTTATTTTTTTGTCTTGGGGATACTATGGAAAGAGAGTGAATTTTACTCATCGGCTGCTATTGAGTATTCCAATAAGGAGGAAATAGTATGAGTGGCATTTTTGGAGTTGTCTCAAAAGACAATTGTTCTGAGATTCTATTTTATGGTACGGATTATCATTCTCATTTGGGTACTGAATATGGCGGCATGGCTGTTCTTGGAACAACGTTCACACGGCAAATCCACGCTTTAGGTCAAAGTCAATTCAAATCGAAGTTCTTTAATGATTACGAACAGATGAAAGGCAATAAAGGAATCGGTGTAATCAGTGCATTCAGCGAACAGCCGATTTATCTGAACTCAAAATTCGGTTCTTTTTGTCTGGCTACAAATGGATTTATAGAAAATGCTGAAGAGCTGGCCGCAATTCTTCTGAAAAAAGGTATTTCCTTCAGTGAAGTCAGCAGCAAAACTGTTAATCATACGGAACTTATAGCGAAATTAGTTAATCGGGGAAACGATTTAGTAGATGGCATAGAAAAAATGTTCGATGTTATCGAAGGCTCATGCTCTTTGCTTTTGCTGAACAGAAGTGGTATTTATGCCGCACGGGACAGGTTTGGCCATACTCCTCTGATTATCGGGAAAAAAGATAATGCCTGGGCGGTAACCAGTGAGACATCGGCTTTTCACAATACCGGCTTTGAAGTAATCAGGGACCTTGGGCCTGGAGAAATCATCCTGATAAACGAGGATGGGATTGTTCAAAGGAGGCCGGGTATATTGAAGACAAATCAGATATGCGCATTCCTGTGGATATATACAGGATTTCCTGCATCAAGCTACGAAGGGATTAATGTAGAAGTCGTAAGAGAAAAATGCGGCCGCCTTTTGGCAAAACATGACACTGACATTCATGTTGATATTGTATCAGGAGTTCCTGATTCAGGCTTTGCTCACGGTTTGGGGTATGCGATGGAATCCGGCAAACCATTCCGCAGACCACTCGTGAAGTACACCCCCGGATATGGCAGGAGTTATACTCCACCTTCTCAAAGAACTCGTGACCTTGTTGCAAAGATGAAGCTTGTTGCGATTAAAGAAGTAATTGAAGGCAACAGTATTGTTGTTTGCGAAGACTCAATCGTCAGGGGTACACAGCTCAAGAATTTCACAATTAAAAAACTATGGGATTGTAATGCTAAAGAGATCCACATAAGACCAGCCTGTCCGCCGCTGATGTTTCCATGCAAGTTCAATCTCTCCACGCGCTCCATTCATGAATTGGCTGCACGAAAGGCTATAAGGCAGCTTGAAGGACACGACCTTAAGGATGTTTCTGAATATACCGACCCAACTTCCGATAAGTACAGACGAATGGTTGAATGGATTGCACGAGACCTGAATGTAACCACTTTAAGGTATCAAACAGTGGATGATATGGTCGAAGCGATTGGGCTGCCGAGAGAGAAACTTTGTTTGTATTGCTGGCTTGGCGAGTATCCAAGGATTTGCAGAAGAAAAACAAAAATTGACATAAAAGAAACCAGAAAACCTGCAGCAAAAAAGGCAGACAAGGATACGTTATCCCAAACTAAATTATGGTAGCTTTAGCTTTGCCGTATCTAACTCATTTTTCTTTACGGGCATTTCATATATTATCTCATTTAGCGGCTTTTCACAGCTAAGTTCAATGAAAATCTATTTCCTTGACTTTGAAACAAGCTTTTGGATAGGATTGTAGATATATTAAGGAGTAACACGTTATTTCTAAATTTGTAAATGGTAAATGTCAGTTTAAAGAGAGGAATGACAATGAAAAGGTCAATCCTATATTCAGCCGTATTGATTGTTTTCTGCGGATGTGCAGGACAAGGCACTGATCTCGTTCGATCTCGTACTGATTTTAATCCGTACAAGGACCTAATCAGTCTGCATTATGACTATGCTCCGGATAAGGATGACGGACAGAGTGCCGCCGCTGACCGTTCGATGCTGCAAACATTAATGTCACAGGAGTGGATTAAGCATCATACCGTAGCTGTCTCCGGTACTTATGGGCTGAATAAAGATACATTTAATAAGCAATCGGATAAGGTGATGGATGCGGTCTGGGGCGATGTCGGTTGGATCGCAGCAAACGACGACTGGCAGGCGGCCGTTGAGGCATTGACAGACAAATGGCTCAAGATAATCAATAATGGGGGCAATATCTGGATCAAAGAAGGCGGGCAATCAGATATGACAGCAGATGTTATTAAAAGAATCGTTCGAACCGATTCTAATCTCAAAATCCAAGATCGTATCTTCGTTGTTCAGCACAGTGACTGGAACGAGGAACAGACGACTCCAGAAGCACTGGCGTATGTCAAGAATATGGCAACCTACATTCGTATTAACGATGCTAACCGGTACCTGAATATCAAAGGCGGCGATGTGGTGTTCGTCAAGGCCGCTCTGGCTCACCCGAATTATGGAAAATACTGGAAAGCAGCGTTTGACTATTACCCACCGACTGAAAGACTGGATTTTTCGGATACCGGTGAGTTGTTTCATATCCTCAAACGGGGTGAACTGGGAGTCAACGCATTTAAGGAACATTTTCTTCGGTGATACCATACCCTATTGAAAGGGGAGTAAATAAACACCCTAATTTCTTCAAATTCATACTCCCTGTCAACTCGATAGTCATTTATAGGGAAATATAGACATATTTCAGAAAGAAATTAATGGGAATTTAAAGTCCGGATTCAAAGTCGTTGAATTTTTTCACCAGAATTTTCACCGGAAAGTATTTAGAGAGATTGTTTACACTTTGAATTTTTTTAGAGGGGCGGGGATATCCCCCAGAGGGGAGTTCAATAATATTGATTCATATCAGTCGCTAAATATTTGAATTTAGTGCTTGATTTTTTAAGAACATATTGATAATATATTGGAACTAATTACCTGCACATATTTGAGTGTGACAGTCTGTAAATTTGTTGGAAGCGAAAAAATATACTTAAAACAAATAAGAAACTATACATCTGCAGGGTCTTACTTTTGTACCATAAGATTTTACATCCTTTAACATGCGGCATTATGTTTCGGCTGTTAGTTTATATTCTTTTATTGTCGCTATCTTTGGGAGCAGTTGGGTGCCAAAGAGCCGCAGCACCGGTTTATCATAAGAATACCAAAGTCGGCGATTCAGGCCTGGCAGATAAGTTTATATGTAACAACCTTAAAACAAAACCTCGAGCTCGCCTTGGATACCTGCCCGGCCCGATATTAACTACAAAATTTCTGGACATACAAAGCTTGGGACAGCATGGGTACAGACCTAATCCATCTGAAAAAAATGGAATAGTCTATACCTGTAAAGCAGGTCAGATTGATATCAGTCATGCACGAAAAGCAGCTGATTGGACGGCTTTTCTTGCGGCTAAAACATATCAGCAAATAGAAAAGAAAAAAACCAAGTTCTCATTTAAAATGCATGAGCCTTCGGTATATTATGTTAAGCTTACTTATCCCAAAAACTGGGACGATATGTCAAGAGAACAGAAGGAACATATCACTTATGAGGTTTCCGTTAGTTTAGGACAGTATCTTGCCTTTTTGGGGGTTACGTGGCATGAAATCATAACCTGGTTCGGTTTTAAGAGCGCGGGGTTGATATCGGAATACTGCTCTGCATTCACATGGGAAGATAACTATTCAAATCTTTTCGGTACTCATATTGCAGTTATTGCTCTTGGAGACTCTATACATACATATAACCAGGCGATTACGCTGGCCTTTGAAGAAGAGCTTAAAAAATTAAATGCACAGCCGGCATATATCTCAAGACGTGCTGCAGAAAGCGTAAACGGCTCATGGTTCACATGTCTTTTATTTTTTGCTGACATGAAAAAGAGAAATTTTGACCTTGGTCTTGATGACGGCTTCATTACACCAACGCTTCTGCCTTTCTCCTCTAAGTGTAAAGCAGCAGAGCCGCAGCCGTTACAGGTTCCCGACCTTAAGCTTCTTTCCGATTATGGATTTTCAGCTGAAATTGAAATCAAACCGAAAGTTTGGGAAGGAAAAGCTATACTTGATATCGTCTATAAGGACAAAGGTCATCGCCGAAGGCGATTTAAGCCTGCAATTCATCTTTCTCGAATTATGGATTATATCAGAACAGATGCAATAAAAAGGTATGGACCTGAAGTTGATTTATCT
>CAYNDE010000043.1:0-5860 GCA_964395535.1 uncultured Pirellulales bacterium | reverse complement strand
ATTTGGGGGGAAAGTTAGAAAGTGGCCTCTCAGGCTTTAGCTATTAATACAATAATTATATCTTACTATATTTAAATATTATTTTGATAGAATAAAAACTTGACTTGTCTGTTATATTTAGGTATAAATAAAGTACTTACCGCCTTTTTTTATAAATGCGTATGGAGGACTTGATAATGAAACAGGACAACAGGCCAATCAATAATACAATCGTGCTTTTTTTAACTGCATCTCTTTCAATTATATCTTTCTGCACAGACGACATTATGGCATCGCCTGATTCCAATTCCTTTAGATGTGCTCTTGGGCAGGCTTTTCTTGCAAAAGCAGAACTTTCCTTTTTGAAAGGACAAAACAATCTTGGAAAAGTCTATTTAGCCGCCGCCTTTGAATCAGACCCCGGTATAGGGCAATTAAAAATCAAGGCTATGGATATGATGCACAGTGATTTTCCTTACGTCGAATATGTAGAGCCGCATTATTCACATGGGCCTTATGCCGTTTCTGATAACCAAAAATTTGTTTTTTATCGAAGTGGCAATAACATTGTAAGGCTTGACCTTATAACATTTGAAACCAAAAGCGTTTCTATCCGAGAAAGCACAATAAAGCTTTTTAATATAAATGCCTCTGCGAATGGAAAATACGCTGTTGTATCAGATAACCTGGGAAATATGGAACTAATTGACGTTGAATCAGAAAAAATTGTCGGAAAATTTTCATTCCGAAAAGAAAAACCGGAATCGCTATCATCCATAAAGATGAGTTTTTCCCCCGATGCAACTACTATTGCTGCGTATTACAAGAACAGCGATGAGCCCGGTTTATACTTTCTGAATACCAGTGATTTATCTTTAATTAAGATTGAGCCGGTAAAAGGGCCTGTCAGTCCGATACGTTACTTGAAGAATAATGAGCTTATGCTCGGCATAAATGGCAATATAAAGATAGTAAATCCATCAACGATGGACCAGATAAAAACAATTGCACCCGAGACAGGCTTGGACGCTGACTACCTTCCACAAAAAAATCTTATTGCTGTTGGAAAGTATGAATCAATTAAAATTTACAATACGGAGACTCTGCAAAAAGTAAATGAGTTCCATGGAGCCGCTCATAATAATGTGTTGGTTAGATTTCTCGCAGATGGAAGATATTTGGTTTATGCCAGCCCAAAAAGAGAATCAGGAATTATTGACTGTAAGTCCGGAAAAGTAATACAGAAATTTCCCTTTGGAAGAAGAGCTGCAGTCTCGACATACAGATACGTTCTATTTACAGAAGAAAAAATAATCGAACTTGATAAACTCAGACCATATAGCGAAAAAATCAAATATAAAACAAAGACCAGATTAAAAGCACCTTACGCAGTACAAAAAGCTCTTAATTTTACCGCCGCCGAAGCAATGAGCCGGACCGGCGGCATTATAACTGCCACAGCAAAAGGTCAAAAAGGCGACCTGGAAGCGTTTGCAACCGATGACGGAAGGATATTCATTTATGACAACTTGAGAGCGGAAAAGGAAAATTTCGACGGCGATTATTACACTTTAACCAGCGAAGTTAAGCTTCTAACGTCAGACCGCTATAGAAGAACAGTTGATATTGAATTTATTGATAACGATGCTTACTTATTAAGGTTGGCCGTTTTAGGAAACGGACAGAGAGGCTGCGTTGAATCTTATTGCATTAAAAGCGGACAATTAAAAATTATTGAACTTTTCGACCCCCCGACAAAGGTGCAGATTGCACACGATCTCAATTGCATTTTCATACTTGACTGTCAAAACAGGGTACTCCTTTCAAAAATACCGCTGTTAGAACCAACTATTGAACTGCTGGCGGATTCAGAAGAAAAAAGAGACATTTATGTAGATAATGATTTTAATAAACTTGTTGTTAGGACAGCAGACAGGATTGATTCTTATGACATTGACCGGTTGAAAAAAACATCCGGTATTCTCAGCTTTCATCAGGCTGCCGAGAGATTTAATATCTCTCTTGAAAACGTAGATAAGGATTTATGGGATTTGTTCAATCAATTATCAGGTGAGTTGCTCAGTCGGGATGATTTTCCAGCGGACCTCCAGGATGTCCTCGATAAAAAGTCCGAGGAGCTAAAAACAAGCGGGGGCGTATTCATCGCGGGCAGGGTAACAATGAGTGATGGAGCGCCCATCAGCAGTGGAAAGGATGTAATGGTAAACCTGTATCACGGTATTGACGAGCCTTTTAGGATATATAAGGATGGATGGTTTATGCTGGACAGTGTACTTCCTTCACATTATGGCGGAGAAAGAGGCAAGTTGGTACTTCGAGCTTTTGGATACGAACCTGATGATGTATCCGTCACTATTCTAAAAGGGCAAATAACATACCTGCAATTCACGATGCGGAAACTACCTGATGAATATTTGGCAACGGTTAAAGGCGTGGTTGTAAATGACCATAATGAACCGTTTGAGGGAGCAGAAGTCAGCCTTTCATTTCCATTTGCCAACTATGGAATAAACAATAGTCCTTACAGGTCATACGTTACAGGTAAGGATGGCAAATTCTCCTTCGAGGGATTATCTTCAGCCGAGTATTCACTCGTAGCATCAGCGCCGGGTTATGCATACCATTACCTTAATTTTACACCTGCTCCGGGAGAAACGATTAAGAAAGAGCTGAAACTTTACCCGAATAGTTGCATCGTCATTGACTATGTATATCAGGCAGATGGCAGCAGCACTTTTACCGATGGAGATTCACAAGAAGGCACAATCGAATGGACTGTCGGTGAAGGCGGGATTGATTTCTCGGATGCAAAAGTTGAGAAGTACGAACCAGATTCGCCGCGGGATATCGAGCTGAGACAGGACCAGAATAATCTGGAATTTCGGGTCTTCTATTGCCGAGGACGAAACGGCTTCTACGATGCAGGCGATGTGGATTTTGAATCTGTCGAAGAAGTTGCTGAAGACGGCTACCATACAACTAAAAAACCGTGTGTTATCGGTCATACTTATATTGTTCGGACCTATGAAGATAAATATGCGAAATTCATAGTGAGAAGGATTTTCAGAGCAAAAAAAACCAGCCATTGATAGCCCTCACAAATAGGCAGAAGATTAGATAACAATTGACAAGGCGGATTCAAAGTCGTTGCATTTTTTTCACCGGAAATTAGGGAGAAATTGTTTTCACTTTGCAAATTTTTTTAGAGGAGTAGTGGGAATTATTTTTCAAACATTCCGATTATATTCTTACTAAAATTGGATAAGTTTTCGGGGAGCATACCAAAAAGCCGAATCGCATCTCTCTACTTCGAAGAGAGGAGCTTATAATAATTGTTGCCTTTTTATATTGAATTGATAAACTATTTAAATCGAATTAAAAAAAATTGCTTTATTAAATATGGAAATACTGAGTGTTTAAACAAACACAAAAATTAGATATTTTGAAAATTGTCGCGACATTCTTTTTATTACTCGGAGCGATTGGATGGTTTTTGCCTTTTTGTGGCTGGCCTTCTCGTCCGACAACGGAATCTCCCAATACTGAACGACATGGCATTGTCTTAGACAGTAACGGAAACATTTACTGTGGCTCTAAATTCTACGGCAGAATACAAAAATATTATCCTGACGGCAGATTTGCCCGTGGATATGATACCGAAGGTGGAACTGGTAGGGGAAGTGATTTTGGCTTTGCGATTAATGAGGAAGATCAACTGTGCATTACTGTTTCAGGTATGTCGAAAGACTACAAAAGTTCTGTACACCATACGAAAGTTTACAATGGCGAAGGTAATTTGATAAGCACCGAAAGAAGCGAGCGCGAAGGAACAGATTATAGTCACTATATGAAAAATTATGCTTATGACTCATCTGGAAACAGGTATACTTTCAAAGGTTTCTTGTTTCCACGGATTGTAAAGCAAACTCCATCAGGTCAAAAATCAATTATAATAAGTACACCTATATGGTTATGGTTTATTCAGGGGCCATTTCCTGCATTTGCCTTCTTTTTTGTTTCGATGTTCGTAATAATAGTTCTTAGTTTTAAAGCTGATGCTGCAAAACTGTCCGTTCCAACTATAAACCTTATGTTCGGTATCCAGAGACTACCAAGCCTTAAAAAAATTCTTTTGGTTGTTATTGGAATTATAGGAATTGCTGTTCTTTTGTGTGTTGTAATTATTATAGGTATCGAAACGTATCCATTTTTAGTAATTTTTGGTTTTCTTAGTTTTGTCTTAACCATGGTTATCATAGGGTTGCTTGCTCTTATCTATGGAATATTAAGCATTTGGCGATGTGCAAAACTTGATTCTAAAGCACTCAAAGTGTCCTTTAGCTACTCTATAAAAAGAAGATATGAAGCCAGTAAGTCTTTGAGGTCACTTATGGGTAAAGACCCAGTATTGCAAAAAGCAAAGAAGATATCCAGTAAAATAGCATTAACGTGTTTGCTGGTTTGGTTTTTGTTATTGGTGCTTGCGATTTGCATAGTACTTTACTTGGATCATATTGGTGTATGGCAAGAGTTGATAGATTAATGATGTGAACTTATGGATTTTGCATTGTTGTTAATTTGTGTTGATGGTAAGATTGTTATAGTTGTTGCAAATCTTTTTCAATAAACAGCGGTGAGCGATAGGTTTTAGACAAACATGTCCATGCTGATTTTCAACAGATTTTGGTAATTAATTAAACAGTTGTCACATCTTAATCTTGAATACTACTGCAATATCCGACGGCTTGTTAGTTGCAGGCTTGATTGTCAGGGCCTGCTCGTCCCGCGACCACTTAATTTCTTCAGAACTGCCAAGAAGCTCGATATCCTTAATCGGCTTATCGACAAGTCCCGAAGCGGTGCCGAGAGACTTGATATGTAACTCTTTCGTCGGCCAGCCGAGCACTATCGCATAGAGGGTATCACCTTTTGTTGTAAAGCGCACATCTTCAGAGCTGAAAGGTTTGCCTCTTCCCTCATTAAATCCCTGAGCATTGAGCTCAGCTGCCTCTTCCATCGCAGGGCCTTCGCCAAAAACCTTCCAGGGTCGTGTGCCGAAAATACATTCTCGATTGATGTCCATCCATTCTGCCATGCCTTCCAGAAAAGCTACCTCGTCATCGTCAATCGTGCCGTCACCTCTGATGGGAATGCTCAGGAGCATATTGCCGTTTTTGCTGACGATATCAATTAGCATATGCACAACGTCTTTGACTTTTTTGTACCTATGCCTGTCATAGATGCCGCGGTCGTAGTGCCAGCTTCCGATGCAGGTGCAGGTCTGCCAGACATAAGGTTCGATTTTGTTGCTTTGGCCTCGTTCGATATCCCATATCAGGCATTGACGCTGCTGTTCATTCAGAATTTTGCCGGTTAGAACGGCTTCGAGCTTACCTTTATTCCACTTCATGCTGGTGTTATAGAAATGTGCAGCGATACGCATTCCGACATCACTGACAGGATAGAGCGGCAGGACAGTATCATCAAAGTAAATTGCATCCGGCTTATATTTATTAATAAGGTCGATTGTTCTGTTGTAAAACTTTTCGCAATAAGCGTCATCGGGAATACTGCAGCCTTTGCTTTTATCCCAATGCCAGATTTCGTGGATATTTCTATTGCTGCCTGGTTCATGATTTTGTGCATACAAATCCTGCGGGTCATATCCTTCCCACCATTTTCCTTTTCCATCCTCCTTTGTTAGCTTTCCATCATATGGCACTCCTGCATATTCACCGTTGGCGTCGGCTCCCTGTGCAGTTTCGTACCATGTCCACGCGTGGGCGGCATGCGCACTGACACCGAAACGCAAACCATATTTGCGAGCGGCTTTTGCCCAGAGGCCGATGATATCTTTCTT
>CAYNDE010000042.1:0-12265 GCA_964395535.1 uncultured Pirellulales bacterium | reverse complement strand
CTATGACTAATGAGATTACCGTTTCTCCGACCGATGTTGTCGGCCTGGCCATTACGTTCGATGCCCCACCTACAGAATTTTTGTATTGCCTTGGAGTGACGGTCAATGTAGACGGCCCTGCGGCTTTGCATCTTTATCAGATTGAGTTTTCTCCTGATTTTGATCCGTTTAATTATTGTATATACCCGCCGGACTTGATTTTTACAGCATTAGATATGGGTATTCAGGGTCAAGGTGAACCCGTTCAAGCGGTATGGAATATACTGATTCACTGCGATGACGTAGGCGATGTTCAGGTTTATTTGACCGATGACCCGGGGCACAACACGATAGTAATTAATGAGGACCTTGACGAACTTCCATATGAGTATGGTCCCGGCGTTACTATTCACCAGGACGGGCAGGAGCCGGCCTGCTGGCTTTGTCCGGGTCAGCCTTATGGTGATGCGAACGGTGACGGCAAGGTTACTACTATGGATGATTTAATCATGCTAAGGGCCTGGCAGACAACTTCGGCAGTTTCGCCGCATGGCACCGGTGTCGGTGAGTATAACTGCTGTGCCGACTTCAACCATGATTTGAAGATTACTGCTTTGGACCATTTAATAATTTCCCAGAATTGGCAGGCGTCGGGACTTGGTACGTGCAGTGACCTGTCCTGCCCGTAATAAAAAAGCACTGGATTTTTTCGTGATTTTGATTTTGAGGTTTTGTAATGGTTATACCATAGATAGTGGAGGTTACCTAAAATGAAAAAAACAATGATTTTTATTATTATTATGGCGACGGCGGGCGTCGCCAATGCTGCTGTAATTAATATGGCTATCACGAGCATTAACGGTGAACCGATTGATCCGGTAAATGAGATGGTTGTTTATCCGACTGATGTTGTCGGCCTTTCCATTACGTTCTATGCCCCACCTACAGAATATTTGTATAGCCTTGGAGTAACGGTCAATGCTGGTAGCACTTCGACTATGGACATGTCTTCGGTTGTGGCTCATCCTGATTTTGACCCTGAGATGGAGTGGATAGACCCGCCTGTAATTATTGAGTGTGGTGTATTAAACTTGGGTCCTCAAGGTGCTGGCGAACCCATAGAAGTGGTCTGGAATATACTGATTCACTGCGATGGAGTAGACGACTTTTACGTTCGTTTGACCGATGACCCGGGGCAAAACACAATTGTAATTGATGAGAACCTTGATATCGTTCCGTATGAGTATGGCCCTGGTGTGCTTATTCACGTGGATGGGCCTTGGTATGAATGCTGGGAGTGTTCGGGCCAGTATCATGGTGATGCAACAGGCGATGGTGCTGTTACCAGCGTTGACCTTCTTGATGTGAAAAGTGCCTGGCAGACGACTTCGGCAGGTTCGCCTCATGGTATGGGAAACGGCGAATATAACTGCCGTGCCGATTTTAATCGCGATGGGAAGGTTACCTCTGCTGACCTTTTGATACTTCGAAGGAACTGGCAAGCACAAGGACTTGGGATTTGTTACGACTGTTACTGTCCGTAAATTGCATGTATCTTTGGTGATTAATGTTTGCTCTGGATTCCAGGTTCTATTCCTGATACCAGAGTGGAGTTGCAAACCATTGATTTGCGAGCTCTGCGAAGTCGAGAAAATCTATAAAATCATCGTCATAAAAATCGCTCTGTAACTCAGGGCCGCTTTGCAGCCATTCACCTGTCAATATAGTCAGCTCGTAATAATTTACGATGCCGTCGCGGTTCAGGTCGATGGCACTGAATACAACCTCATCCGCACCTATATCGAGCCTGCCGTCAAATGTCCTTTCTTCGCCGTCGATATCTGTTTGCAGCTGGCTTGGCAGGAAATTACTGTCGGCTGCGTCTATGCAGGCTGAAATCGGGAAAAGATGGTAATTGCCGCTGATAAATACGTCGTCATTGATATCGGCAGGAGTGTTCGGGTCGTCCCAAAAACCGATGTTTACGAGGTTCGGGTCGACGCTGATATTTCCGTTAGTGCCTGTCTGGTCACCGAGAACCCCGCCGTAGTTGCCAAGTTCATTACCGTAAACATCATTGCTGTTAATATCTATAGGATAAGGCTCTGAGCCTGAGCAGTATATACCGTGCCCAAGCTGATTGAAGGCAATGATATTATTAACAATTAGGGGCGAGTTATTATCTTCGATATATATTCCTGAGCCGGTTGTGCTTCGGTTGTTCACAATTGAATTGTTTATTATATTCGGCTCGCCGTGCAGTGTCAGGATAGCTCCACCCGAGTCGGAGGCATAATTGCCGCAGAAAAGGTTTCCGTAAACATTAATATTATTTGCATTGGATTGAATGGCTAAGCCGCCACCAATCATAGCATTGTTTGCGATGATTTCATTATTTATAATCCAGGTTCGGCCGGCAGAGTAATCATAGCAAATACCGCCTCCTGCAAGCAAGGCGAAATTATCGGTTATCTGATTATTTGTAAGTGTTACTTCGCTGTTGACATCGCAGAACGCTGCACCGCCGAGGTAGGATGAGTTATTTGTTATGCGGTTATTTGTTACCGACGGACTGCAATTATAGAAATACAACCCGCCGCCGGCGATATACGCGTTATTGTTTTGGATTATATTCTGTTTTATCCTTGGTGAAGCATAGCATGATATTCCGCCACCGAGATCATCTTGTGCATCGCCGCCTGTTACCGTGAAACCTCTGAAAATCGTATTGGCATCCTGGCCGCCGGCGATTACTACCGCAGTATCCTTGTTGTTGGCATCGATAATCGTTTTTTCCACTGCCTGCTGGTTGTTGGGGTCTGAAGAGCTTAAAATTAGATTTTTTGTTCCGAAGTTTATTGTTTCAAGGTAACGGCTTCGGCCTGCAATTATCGTATCCTTATCATTGCTGTCATCTATCGCTTGTTGTATTGCTGAATATTTTGTGCCGCTTGTGATGTTCCATACCGGCCAGGTCTCATCGGCACCGATATCAATGTGTTGGCCGATTATGCGGTCGTCGCCGTTTATATCTTTCTGGTTCGGCTCGGTTATAAAGTTCGGGTCGCCGGCGTTTATGCACGGCGAATAGACCGTTAACGAGAAATCGTTTGTATCTGCCGAGGCAAGTTTCGGGTCTTCGGATATATTGCCGTTTATACCGGTAAGGTCATTCATATCCGGGCTGTAGCTGTAGTTGTCTTCGCTCCACACGTTGTTATAAGATGCATCCAGCGTTGACTGTTCGGTTTTATAAATCTGTGCTGCACCTGTATTCGAAGCTATGATGTTTCCGGTCGCCGTGAGGTTTATCGAGCTGTCAAGATATAAACCGCCTCCATCTTCGGCGTTGTTTTTTACTATCGTATTGTTCTTTAAGAGCGTGCTTTCTGAAATTGCGTATATTCCGCCGCCCAAGTACGCCGAGTTTTTCGCGATGATATTGTTTTCAATCGTTGCACTTGAGTTCCAGCATACTGATATCCCGCCGCCTTTACCAACGCCGTCGACTTTATTCAGTAGTATTGTGTTGTATGTTATTATTCCTGAAGTATTGTAGTAAAGTGAAATACCGCCTGAACCGAGACCTCTTGAGGTATTTAAGGCGATTATATTTTCCGTAATAACCGGAGAGCAGGTATATGATGCATGGATTCCTCCTCCGAGAATACCATTATTATTAGTTATTTCATTATTGCTGATAAGCATATCGCTCCATTGCCGCAGTCTGATACCGCCGCCGTAATTAAAGGCATAGTTGTCGAAAACGACATTATCTTGTACGACTGCATCGCAGCCCTGAAAGCCGGCGATTGCCCCGCCGTCCCCCCGGTCAAAATGCGGATATATGGTATCCGGTGGTGTAAAGCCGTGGTCCTGAACAGCGTTATTTTCAAAAAATATATTGTCCTTTATCACAGGTCTGATGTGAACGGGCGGGTTCGACGGGTCATTCGGATTAACCGGGTTTCCGTATGCAAATATTCCGCCGCCCTGGCCTGCTACGTTGCCGGTGATAATATTTTTGGTGATTGTCGGCTCTGATATATTGTAGCATGTGATGCCGCCGCCGCAGCGACTCCAGTTCTGACCCTTATACTCCCATGCGAGCAGTACCCAGGTTCCGGTGCCGCCTGTTATTGTAAAGCCGGTAAGAACAGAATTGTTATCTTCCCCGGAATTGAAGGTTACCGTTGATGCAAAATTGACGTCGTTCGGTTCATTGCCGTCGATTATGGTCGCAGCTACTATATTGGGGTCGTTGGGGTCTGTCGAGGTTACAGTTATAGCCCTGTCCAAAAAGTTTATATTTTCTTTATATCTGCCGGGCGAAACAATTACCGTATCGCCGTCATTGGCATCGATAATAGCCGATTGTATCGTTGGGTAATCAACGGAAGGGACATATAAATTATCTGCAAAACTGCTTGAAAAACACATAAGTAGTATGCAAATTAGAACAAGCCTTTTCATCTGTAACCTGCCTCCAGAATTTTATATTTAAGACAAATGTATATTTTAACAGAAGAGACCGATATAATCAAGCCCCTTTTTTGCTGTAAGACCTTTTTGTCCATATTTTTATATCCCGTCATAAAGGTTGTTTTTAGCCGGATGGGATGAACTCTTGGAGCAGAAATCGGAAATATTAAAGCCGGACTGAAATAGAAAATGATAACATAAGGAAATGCTGGAAATTCCAATACCTTTGTGATATGATTAAACTGACAAAGTGAAAGCCGAAATTATAAATTATAGGAATGTTTGAATCTTGAGTGATTATGCGGGCGTAATTCAGTGGTAGAATGTCAGCTTCCCAAGCTGAAAGCCGTGGGTTCGAATCCCATCGCCCGCTTTTGGTTTTTCTGATGTCTCCTCGACCGTTTTTATCAGCCTTTCTCCGGCAGTCTTAAATGTGGGCAATTCAGCAGTGGTACCTTAAAGTCAGTAATTTTAAGTATATCGAGCTTATACTTTTGAGCTGACTTTATTTTTGCTATTCCTCAAATTTTTAAAAATTTTCCTTACCCGTATTTCCAGTAACGCTGATTGATATGGGGATATTTATTTACACGGAAGTAATTATCGGATGTTTGCGCCGCGTTATCGTAAGTTATAGAAACTTTTTGATAATTTTTTTGTTCTGCTTTTTTTTATCTTATACTTTTAAATGAGATCAAATTGGTTCCTGATGAGTTTTACCGGTTTTGCAGCTCGTTGAAACTCTGTAAATCGATAATGGTGATGAGAAGAGAATGATGAAAATTGAACAAAATCTTGACAATCCTGCCCAAACAAAATCTACACTTCTTTTCGGAGAATTTGTCGTCTCAAAAGGCCTTTTGAACCAGGAGCAATTGACCAAGGCCCTGAATGAACAACGCACCAATGGCGGCAGACTTGGTGAAGTATTGCTCAGGCTCAAAATGATGAGCGAAAAGGATGTTGCCGGCTCTCTGGCTGAATACCTTTCCATTGAGTGTGTTAACCTTGACGATATTTCTCAGATAGATATGAATATTGCCAGAGTGCTTCCCGAGTCGATTGCAAAAAGATTTTGTCTTGTTGCGATTGGTCAGGAGGGTGACCAGGTTGTTGTTGCAATGTCTGACCCTCTTAATGTCGTGGCCATAGATACAATCACGCTGAAGTTTGGTCAAAAGGTCAAGGTAGTGGTTGGTTCGGTCAATGAAATCAATCAGGCTATCGATGCAATTTATCACGGCTCCGATGTCGAGGAACAGAGCCTGCGTGACCTTGTTGTAGAATGTGAAGTGGACAAGGCAGAGGCGCCGGAGCAGGACAAAAACCTTGAAGAGGCCAATATCAGCAGTGAGGTCGCTGCTACAAGGGCACCTGTGATTAGGTTTGTTGACCTTCTCCTGAGCCAGGCGGTTAAAAGCCGTGCAAGTGATATTCATATCGAACCGCAGGAAAAGTCGATGTCGGTTCGTATGAGAATTGACGGTGTCCTGCAGGATATGGTGCCGCCTGCCAGGAAGATGCAATCTGCGGTAGTTACGAGAGTGAAGATTTTGTCAAAAATGGATATCGCTGAAAGAAGGTTGCCGCAGGACGGCAGATTCAAAATCAGGGCAGCCGACAGAGCTATTGATGTGCGTGTTTCCACAATACCAACGATATACGGCGAAAAAGTGGTTATGAGAATACTCGACACGGCAGCGGTCAATCACAATCTCGACCAGCTCGGTTTCGAGCCTAAACTTCTCAAAAAGTTTAAGGATATCTTGTCCCAGCCGCACGGCATTATAGTTGTAACCGGCCCGACCGGAAGCGGTAAAAGTACAACATTGTACTCGGCGCTTAATTATCTAAAAGACCCCAGAAAAAATATCACGACGGTGGAAGACCCCGTTGAATACCGTCTTGCGGGCATTAACCAGATTCAGGTCAAGCCTGAAATAAATCTCGATTTTGCAACCTGCCTAAGGTCTATCTTAAGACAGGACCCCGATATAGTCCTGATTGGCGAGATACGTGATAAAGAGACTGTCGATATTGCCATCAAGGCCTCTTTGACCGGCCATCTTGTCTTGAGTACTTTCCACACAAATGATGCTCCGAGTGCCCTTAGCAGGCTTATGTATATGGGCGTTGAGCCTTATTTGCTTGCCTCTACTCTTAATTTGGTCATTGCTCAGCGGCTTGTAAGAAGGATATGTGAGCATTGCAGGGAGCCTGTAGAGTTGAGTGACGAGGTTTTAAAGCGGATGAAAATCACGGCTGAACAGGCAAAGGCAGAAAAGACCACCTTCTATCATGGTAAGGGCTGTAAAAACTGTAGAGGAACAGGTTATTCGGGCAGGTTGCCTATCTTTGAGTTTTTAGTGCTCGACAGTGATATGCGCGACCAAATTACCTCCAAGGCCACTGAGACGCAATTAAGAGCTATGGCGCGTCAAAGAGGCTATGGAGGCTTGTTTGAAAGCGGGATTGGAAAGGTTATCGAAGGTGTAACGACAGCTGAGGAGGTCTTCGGCGTTGCTTTTATGGAGGATGTGCAGTCCTGATGACAAAAATTGTGGGGGGAATTTTGTTTTTTTGGGACCTTATGTCATATTTAATACCAAAATATCCTGTCTTTTTAAGTATGAATAGCTTTTTCCTGAACTTGAGTGCTCAAGGTACCGATAGTTTATCCGTTAAACAAGAGCAGTTGAACTGCAGCTGCCCTTGCTGTTGTGGTTAAAGTGTAAGGAAATACAAACAGATGAAGACCTATAAATATAGTGCAAGGGAATCTTCAGGTAATAAAAAAGTTGGTATCAGGCAGGCGAATTCTTCAAATGATGTACTCGCTTATCTGCGAGAGCAGGGATATACCCCTATTTCCATAGAGCAGGTAGCTGAGAAAGTAAAAAGGCCCGTCAGTAAATCAAATCGGCGCAGAAGAATTAAGGCCTCTGACCTCGCAACTTTTTGCTGGCAGTTCAGCACTATGATTGAAGGGGGTATTGGTATCACAACTGCACTTCAAACAATCGCTGATGATTTGGAGAATCAGCATTTTGGAAGGATTTTGCGGAAAGTCGCTGAAAAAATCAGCAAAGGTGAAAGTTTTGTTACAAGTATATCTGAGTTTCCTAATGTTTTTAACAAGCTGGCAAGGGCGGTGATTTTAGCCGGAGAAACAGGAGGAAACCTGGCGGCATCAATGCAGAGACTCGCCGAGTATTACGAGAATCGCGATAAGCTTGCTAAAAGAGTAAAGGGCGCTACCGCTTATCCAATTTTTGTGTGCAGCTTTATTATCCTGATTATCATAGTGATAATGACCTTTATTATACCGCGCTTTCGCGTCATATTTGACCAGATTGGCGGGAAACTCCCGGTCTTTACCGTTGGTTTTATGAAAATCTATGATGCGGTCTGTCATAACATTGTTTATATCCTGGGCTCGATATTTTTATTGATTATTGTTTCGATACTTTCTTACACAAGGACTAAGAAGGGGCATCGCTTTTTCAGTATCATTTCGCTTAAGATCCCCTTGCTCGGAAAGCTTTTCAGCCATGCCTTTGTCTCTATGTTTTGCAGAACAATGTCCACACTGCTCGCTGCCGGTGTTTCTATCCTTGAGGTATTTGACATACTCAGTGATATGGCCCGAAATGACATTATAAAAGATGCTGTGACTCAAACCAGAGACCGGATTGTTGAAGGGCAGAGCATCTCTTCCAGTATGACCGACGCCAGCTTTTTCCCGAATATGGTAATCAAAATGACTCAGGTCGGTGAGGAAAGCGGTTCGATGCCAAACGTTCTTGATAAGACAGCCAATTATTACGAAAGAAGGGTCGAGAGTACTATATCTACTTTAATGTCTTTGATTGAACCTGTAATGATTGTGACTATAGGAGCGATTGTGTTGGTTGTGGTTCTGGCATTATATCTGCCGATTTTCACGATTTCGGATATTTCTAAATAACTATAGCCTGCAATGAAAGGCATCAATACCTGGGAATAAAAGTTTTTTAAGAAAAAATGATTGTATCAGAGCGTGTGTAAAACAAAGCGGAAATTTAATTAATTACAAATTTAATTTTTTGTTTTTTAGGAGAATTGAAGATGAGAAAGATGAAAGGCTTTACACTGGTCGAGCTGATGGTCGTGATTCTGATTGTGTCCATTCTGGCCGCAGTCGCAATACCGATCCTCAGAGGCCGAATCGACGCTGCCAAGTGGTCGGAAGGTAAGGCTATGATGGGTACTATTGCAACTGCAATTCGTGCCTATCACGCCGAAAAAGGTCCGACGGGGACTGAGCCTACAGCTATTGTTGGTAGTGGTGACACCGAGTTAGGTTTTACTGCTGCTGACCTGACGGGTACATATTTTACCTCAGCTGATTTCGCGATGAGTGATCTCGATATGGACCCGCTGACCTTTACAATTACCTGCACTCCAGCCACCGATCCAGACCGCCCGACGACTCCACCGAGCTGGACGCTTGACCAGGACGGCGAGTGGACCGCTGGTTCGTAAAAAGGATAAGGCTTGATACTATGTAGAGGGGGCAAGGTAATCCTTGCCCCCCGTATATCCTTATTGGGGCAGATTATTCTGCTGCTGCGTTGCGGTTTTTATAAAACCTGTGTGGGATGGCGAAAGGTGAATGAGAAAAACCGAAAATTCCTTTCTGCTTTTACTTTGATAGAATTGATGGTGGTTATACTTATCGTAGCTATTCTTGCGGCGGTTGCAATCCCGATTTACCGAGCACGGATTGACGCTGCAAAGTGGTCCGAGGGCAAAGCGATAATGGGCACTATAGCTACTGCCATAAGGGCCTGGTGTGCCGAGCGAAGCCCTGATTATTCGGGGCCCAAGCCGAGTACTCTTGGAGACCTTGGCTTTCCGCCCGGCGATTGCACCGGAACCTATTTTTCTGACAGCGACTTTACCGTCATCAACGTAACGGTTGTCAATCCGCCGCAATTTACTATCACCTGTACGCCGACCGACCAGCCTGACAAACCCCAGAGCCCTGTTTCGGTAACTATGACGGCTGATGAAAGTGGCAATATAACCTGGTCTGAGACGTGGTGAAATTAAGCTCGCAGGTATATTGTTTTTAAAAAAGTTTTATTACGAAAAGTTTAGGTCATTTAACTCGTGTTTTGCTGACGGGCAGCGCCGATTTAAGTGGCCCGATGTAATATTTGCTGTCAAGTTGGTGGATAGAACAGCTACTTTAGTTTATTAAAAGCAGGTTTGGGAAAAGTTATGAAGGTTCTAAAACTGAAAAAACGTTATAAGGCATTGTCACTGCTGGAGGTGGTTGTTGCGGCTGGCACTCTTTTTATAATTGTTTTGGGTGCCCTCAGCTATGAGTATCATGTAGTTGTACATAATCGCATAGCTAAGTCTAATCTTACCGCTACCCGTACTGCTCAGTTATTGCTCGAAGACTGGAAGAATAATGGGGGCTCACCTTATTATGACCCTACAACTCTTGAGCTGGGCTTTATTACCACCTCAGAAGAAGCTGATTATTATTGTTTTGTTGATACTCTTCCTATGTTTATAAAACTGGATGGTTCAGATATTGATATCGATGAAGATGCTGGAGTAACACTTCGAAAGCTGGATGTAAGGATTAGCTGGCGAAGAGACTATAGAGCTGATGCACCCGGGGGGGATGACCCGTATATTGTTATGACAACTTATGTTAGAAATGACGCAGCCGGCGGTTAAAACTTTTAGGAGAGCAGTAATGTGTTCTTGTGACAATACGAATTTGTCCGTACGCTTTAGGCAGGTTGTTCCCTGTATCAGCACAGGAAAAACAGCCTTCAAAACGTCTCTTCCCGGCTTCAGCCTGATTGAGATGATAGTCACCCTCGTTATGGCTTTGATTGTGACCTTAGCTGCCGGTGTCCTTTTGGTTGCCGGGCATCGCGTATGGCATCAGACATATTATTCGGTTCATAAAAAGATAAAGCAGGATGCTCAGGCTGTTATGCTGACCTTCGGTAAAATCGGCAGAAAGTCTAATCGCATTGATTATAGAATTTATAAGAAGGATGGAGACCTTTTTTCTCCTGTCCTGCCCGAAGAGATGGATACCGTTGAGGTGGTCTCCGGTGATGCCGTTGAATTCAGATATTGGGACGTTGAGCTTGATAAATCTGACAGCCACAATCTTATTGATACCTCGAAAACAGCCACTGCTTATGCACTTTTTTATCTCGATGGCGATAATCTGATGGTGGACTACGGGCAGTATCCGACTGGTGCTGTGCCTGAGGGAGGCGGCTTAAGAAATAGCTCTGGTATTGTTACTAATGTTCTTGCTGAGAATGTATCAACCAACGGCGATATTGGTGCCTTTAGCCATACGGTCGATAACGGCGTAGGAAAGGGATGCGTCAGGATTAATATTATCCTCACCGACCCTGATGATGGTGAGCAAGTGAAAGTAATGACTGCCACGATGATGAGAAATGTTTGGCCGAGATAATACATATAGGTTTTTTGGAAGGGAACGAGAAAATGTTCCTTAGAAAGAAAAGACATAATAAAAAACGCAGTTCCGTGCTCCTCTTGACTGTAATCTCTATGGTAATATTAACGATTCTCGGTTTGGGGCTTCTGACGGTCTCTTTTGGTGTCAGGTTGCACGCCTCCAGAATAAAGAATGAAGCTATTGCGATGCTCGCCGCGGAAGCCGGTTATGAAAAGGCCATCTTTTGGATGGGACAGCAGCTGGATATGGCTTATGTGTTGAAAGGCGGCGGCTCTATATCCGATTCATTGACCTTGCCGAACAGCTACTGTAACTATGATATCTCATTGTATTCTTACCTCGGTTCGAGACCGGCATTTCGTATTGTTTCAGAAGGTAATTGCGGCAGGTTCTCCAGAACGGTCGATGTAATTGTTCTGCAGGCAATCGGTGGATGGGATATGGGATTGTGCAGGGTCCCTGAAGGAAAGAGCAGTACTGACCCGGTTTATTTTGCTGATGGTGAAGTAATTGATATGCCTCTTCATATTAATAAGGCTAAGGACAGTCCTGATGTGAAGGATATATTCATAACCGGCAATCCGCAATTTTTAAGAGAAGCCAGTATGGGTGAGTCCAGATATAATCCATTCGGCTCAGATAAATATGCTGGCGTAATGGACCTTTTTAACGACGGTATACAATTTGACCAGCCTAAAAACAAAATAACAGATGAAGACTCGGTGGTTATGAAGGTGGAACGGTTCAAAGAATTTACAAAGGCAGCTTATACATTCAATCCCGTCGCAAAGGCTTCGGTCTCGAATCCGCAGCCGGCTGTCCAGCTTGAGTTTTTTGTGGACGGTGGCGTCGGAAAAGTGAGAATCACTAATAACTGCACCGTCCGGGGATTTAGGCAGAGCAGTGATAGCAGTACCTGGGATTTTAAAATTCGTCCCGGCTCCGATGGTGAGGTATTTGATAGATATTATATTTATGCTTACCATCTTATGGACAAAGATGCAGTGGGAGTTGGTGATAGAATCGTACGGGATATTGAGAATACATATGTCACTCAGACTATTGGCTCGATTGAGTCAGAACCTGGCGGCCAGATCTTTGTCAACGGAAATGTAATCATTGGCGGTGACCTAACCGACCATTTCAACTGTCAGGTTGTGAGGGGGAAAATTACCGTTGTTGCAACAGGCAATATATGGGTCGCTGATTCTATCACGGTTGATGGCTCTCATGATGCAGACGGCAGACCTTCGAAAGATAATCCTAATGCCCTTGGCCTCATCGCTCAGGGTGTTA
>CAYNDE010000041.1:0-12519 GCA_964395535.1 uncultured Pirellulales bacterium | reverse complement strand
TTCAGGATGACGCCATGCGAGTTCCAGTTAATCATATCTTTTGTGGAATAGAGCCTCCAACTGGGCATAACCCATTGATCGTTTTCATCCCTGATGTCGGATCCAGTATAAACATAGAGCGTATCCCCGACAACCAATGGAGCGGGGTCAGAGGTAAATGCATCCCTGAAAATAGGATTCACTCCCGGAGCCAATGTCTTGGATGAATCAAGCTCATTCGCCGCACAAGTCATACCTGCCAGCGAAAGTCCGAAAACCAGTGCCACTAATTTTGCCTTTGTTTTCATGTTTTTCCTCAATTCCTTTCATAACAAGTTGAAAATTAAATGATGTAACTGCTGCCTGTTCCTTGAGGAGAGGTATTATAGGCGAAAATACTATAAGAGTCGACTATAATTATGAAATCAAGGTCAATTTAAGTTAATGAAATTATAGCTTTTATAGCGAAGATGAATAAGTTGACGTTACGGGAACGGCGAGAATAAGGAGAACAGAAAGCCACACGAACAATAAACAATGGTTCATCACAGAACATCTATTTATACAGGATACAACCTTTTTTTGTTTCTTAACGACAATTTCAGTTTCACAGCTTATTCCTCAAATACTTTTCAATTGCTCATAAATTCAACCATTCTTTGCAAGCAAAAAAATGGTACATTAACACCAACACTCTACCGGGTCTTCGTAATCCAGACGACGGCGCCGCCTCGCGGGCTCATGGAAACCATGAGCTTGTCACTGGCCTTCACTACCTTGCTCTCCCGTTTAAAGGCGGCGGGATTGTCGGGGTCGTCACCAAACACCTCAGCCTGCCATGCACCCGCCCCCAGGAAGGACAGCTCGATTGGCATCGTGGCGGCCTCGCCGCCATTAAGCACTCCAATGTACCAATCCTGACCGCGCCGGCGCGCAAATCCGACCGTCTTGCCTATCTCGCTGCCAGGTAACACTATCGTCTCGTCCCAGGTCGAAGGGAGATGGCGCAGCAGATCCTCGGCGGGATTGCCAATGAAGTCCTGGTATTTGCCGGCGAAGTGCTGCAGCGGCGAGGTCATGTTAACCCCCTGGGCCAGCAGGTGCGCCCAGGTATATCCGACCATCTCGCGGAGATCGAAGGCTGTAGGGGTATAATCGGCAGGACCAGCCAGGAAGCGGGTGAAGAGAACCGTTTCGTCGTGCTCGGCGGTCTGAATGCGGCGGTAGCGCGTCATATGGTATTCGTGACCGCGCACGGCTTCTCGCGTCAATTCATGCGGCCAGGTACGGCGGCGGCCGGTGGGCTTGACTGCGCCATGAAAGTTGCAGAGCAGGTGCAGCTCGGCGGTATCCTTTAGCGCACCCTCGTACCAGCGGGTGATCCCGGCAGTGCAGCCAGGTATGAAATCGATTTTGATACCCACGGCGCCGAGAGCAGCGACCTTTTCAAGATAGGCGCGTCGTGAGTTTGCTGTGCGCATCTCCGAAGAATTCACCCAAACAAGGCAGCCCACACCCTGCGTCTTGCCGTAGTCGATTACGTTCTTGAGGCACTCCCACTGGTCTTTGCCGGGGGCACGCCAGTTGCGCCAGCCCTCGTCTATCAGATAATATTCGAAGCCGAGGTTTTTCGCAGCATCGACCCATTCCTTCTGGTCGTTCAGCCCGGGTGCGCCGATACTCCACCAATGCCAGAGAGAACGGCCGGGTTTAATCCATTCTGCAGAAGCCAGCTCAGGAGACGGAGAAGGGCAAAGGTTGGTTACAATGTCACTGTTGACCAAAGCATTAAGCCCTTCAGCAATAATGGCGACACGCCATGGGGTGACAATCGAGCCCTGTTGTCTCCAACCCCTGGAAGAGGCGGGAAAGACTGCTTTGAGAAAGTTACCGTCTCTCTCTAAGCCCATGTCCGGAAACGAATCATTGTTAGCTTCAGTGAGGCTGACGTAAAGATTCTCACCGAGCCTGAAAGTTATGGGAGGCGCTAAGGCAGTGCGAGCTGGAATGGTTTCGAGCGTTCCAGACTCACAGGGTTTTTCATAACCGCCGTCATAACGGGCCCACCAGGCACGTGAATCGAGAGGCAGCGACCATGAGGTCGCTTCGCCTGCGATGGTGTGCGAAGTATCATCAAGCACAACATGAGTACGTACAGCCGCACCGTCGTCAAATGCTCGCACTTCCAGCTCATATTTCATACCGTCAGCGCACTCGACCGGAATCACTGTTTCGTCGCAACGATTGATGGCCACGGCGTGATTACCCCAAGTAGGATATTGCTCATTGATGGTGCGTTTGCGAGGCTCGCCGAGCGTGGCAGATTGACCGAGATTGTTGCCATCCACCGTCAGACCCAATGGAGCGGGGGCAAGGACAAGCTGGTCCTGCCGATAAACCGACCATATTAATTGACCTGCGGCACCGGTCTGAATTTCAATCTTGAGCTTCCCGTTTGGACTGGTGACGGTCACCGGTTTGGTATCGACACGCCCCTCTTCAGTTCCGGCCGGCAGCACGGATATCTCAGCAGCGCTTGTCCAGCCGTTGTTGTTTATCTCCTGTAACGCCGTGAAACGGAAAAATCGGGCGTTGACCGGAGTAAACCTGACTTCCTGTAGCGACGGATTGTTCCGAATATTGCCGAATGTACCCGAAGCAACCTGGGTCACCCAGGTGACTCCATCCGTGCTCATTTCAAAGCGGTAACGTTCAACGATGCCATTCGGATTGCCGTCCTGACGCGGCAGATATGTAAATCCGTTGATTCGGTGTGAAGTCCCCATATCAATGGTAATGGAATGCGGCAGCGCCAAGTCGCCATACCAACGGCTGTGCCAAATGGTGGATGAGTTGTCATCAATTGCACATGCTGCGGCGTTGTCCTCCGCAGCGGTTTCCTGGCTGTCCACTGCCACCACTTTCCAGGCGGTCGGCACAAGACCGGCGAAGGTCTTTGAAGTCACCATGCCAAGTCGGCCGTTTGGTAACAAACACGCAGCTTGCACGGTGCCGCCCAATGGCATTTCGATCGGCGAACTGTAAACAGTGGATTTGGTGGTCGGCACGGTTCCATCAGTCGTGTAAACCATCTTGGAACCGCCGGCGTTGCTGAGTGCCACAAAACCGTTGGTGTCACGCTCTGAAATGCTGAGCAGTGAAACGGGCGCGGCTTGTTTGAAGAGTCCCATTTCAGCCAGTGTCGGCTCCAGACGTGACCCCGTGATACGAATACGTACCTTGTCGGTTGTCACCGGTGACTTCAGGCGTATCAGCCGCTTGTGTCCGATGGTCGTCAGTTTGTCCGACGCGATATGTTCTGCCGTGATCCACGCCGTCCCGTTCCATGCTTCAATAACAAAAGATTCGATTCTTTGACCGCGGTAATCCACTGCTTCCTGCAACGAAACGACATCAAAGGTGGCGGACGCCGGAAGTGTCAACGTCACTGCGGCATTGGTATGACCCGGTGCGGCCTCCCACCAGGTGTCGAGGTTTCCATCCAATGCCAGCGATGGGCTGTTGGCAGGGTTGGATGTGTCGGCCGTGAGTCGGCCACCAACAGCGAGGTTTGTGGCGAATGTGCCTTTGACTATCTGTGCCATCTGGCTCAAAGCTTCAAGCTGATTATCCGGAACCAGCCCCCGTGTGTCTGGAGACAGATTCAAAATGAGATTCCCGTTACGGCCGATTGATGAGTAATAGATATCCACCAACTGCGAGACGCTTCTGGGTTTCTTCCCTGGCGCCCAAAACCATTGGCCGTTGGCGAGAATGGTGACATTGGTTTCCGTCGGATACCACCAGAGATGCGAACCGGGCGTCAGTTTGGCACGGCTGCCGAGATCCCCGGCCTGCATGTCCGGCCAATAGAACTTGTCAGGCGACGTAGGCAGTGGAATGACACTCCATTCAGTGGTGCGTCCATAGCCGCTTTCAGTACCGACCCAACGTACATCCGGCCCTTTGCCGAAAATGACCGCTCCCGGCTGCAATTTGCAAATCAGGTCATACCACGCCGCGTAGTTATAGGTCTCTTTGACGCTGGGATCCGGGTTGGCACCGTCGAACCAGATTTCCTGAATCGGTCCGTATTCCGTGAGCAATTCGTAAAGCTGGTTTAAGAAATACCGATTGTAGTCGTCCACCTCATAGGTGTAAAACTTAAAACCCCATGGTGGCGTGCGGACCAAAGACGGATTCGTTTTGAAGCATGCCGGATCCGTGGGAATAACGGAAGGGACACTGCTGCTGCCGTTACCATAGTAGCCGTTGGGATTCTTCGGGTTGGTCCGCAACTGGTAAAGATCAGCGGGTGAAAGATAAACACCAAGCTTTAGACCATACTTCCGAGCCGCATCAGCAACAGCTCGAACAACATCGCCTTTGCCGCCAAGCCAAGGACTCGATGCGACCGAATGCGAAGTGTAGCGGGTGGGCCACAGACACAATCCATCGTGGTGCTTGCAGACGAGCACAATCATTTTGCCGCCGGCTTCTTTCATTGCGCGGACCCATTGGTCGGCGTCAAATGACGAAGGGTTGAACTCCGAGGGTTCTTCCCGCCCGCTGCCCCACTCGACACCATTAAACGTATTCGGCCCGTAGTGAAGGAAAAAGATCCACTCCAGCCGCATCCAGGCAGTCTGATTGGGACGCGGCAAAACCTTTGCCGCCTTTTCGACAATAACGGCTGCGGAATCGTCATTCGAAATCACATGCTGCGTGGCATATGGAATCGAACCGGATGATATGGCGGCAATATCCGTGTTCGATTGCCCGCTTACCAAAGCCTGCACCAAAAATAAAAATATTATCAATGCACTCTTAACATTGGTCTGTTGCGTATTCATTGTTTTCATGGCTTTATCGCTTTCATAACAAAGATCTTACTAAATAACTATCAAATAAACCTTTTCAATATTGATATTAATCGCGTTTTAATGCTCCTGAAGGTGTAGCCTTGACTTCCGCCGATTTCGAGCTGGCGCCGTTTCCGTTGGCGCTGACAACGTAATAATACATTGTACCATTGGCGACGGAATAATCCACATAACCCAGATTCACACCACCAATATTTCCGGCAATAAGTGTGTAAGGACCGCTGCTGGTAGTAGAACGAAAGATATTGTAAGTGGTCGCACCCGACACGATGTCCCAACTGACTGCCACCTGTGAGTTGCCTCCAACAGCGTTGACATCCGTCGGTGCAGCTGGCGGCGGTAGAATGGACGCAGCAGTGAGAGCCACTTCCGCTGATTTCAAGCCTTTTGATGTCGCGGCCAGAGTGATGCGGCCAGGTTTGGAGGTGGACTGGACGATGACTTGTGCCAGCCCGTTGAAAACGGAACGCCGATAGGCCTTGTCCGGCTCGTGGCAACTCGGATTGCCGTTGCCCACACCAATTATCGTGCCGCCCTTGATGGAGAAGCTGATTTCATTCATCGCCGTCGGCACAATGTTTCCCTTCGCATCCAACACGGCCACTGTCACCACAGAAACATCGCGGCCGTCGGCCAGAATTGTACTACGGTCAGGTGCCAACTCGATACGCGCCGGCGCGCCGGTAGTCACGATGGTCTTGGTGATGACCGGCTCGCCAAAACGATAGCCCACGGCTTTAAGCGTTCCCGGTGCGTAAGGGACGTCCCATTCGACGCGGCCCTGGACATTGAGGCGTTTCCGCCCCAGACTTGCGCCGTTGACAAACATTTCCACCGACTCGCAATTTCCAAAGACCCACACGTTGATCGGCTGATCCGGCGTCTGCCAGTTCCAATGCGGAAAAACGTGCAGCACCGGCTTGAGCGTCCAGTTGGCCTGGTAATAATAGAAATTGTCCTTCGGAAATCCGCACATGTCCAGCGTGCCAAAATGCGAGTTTATATTAGGCCAATTGTAAGGTGTTGGCTCGCCGCGATAATCAAAACCGGTCCAGGCAAATGCGCCCGAAGCCCACGGACGGGCGTGATAAAATGGCCACCACACTTCCGCGGGGTCACCATTAACCGTGTCATAAGCCCAGACGAAGCCGTTCGGCGGGTCCATGATGTAAACGCCGCGGTCGCTGGTCAAGCTTGATATTTCCGTACCGATACAACATTGATTCGGGAAAGAGGAACGGAATTTGTCTATATTGCCCAGGAAGTAGTTGAATCCCTGAACATCAATGACCGTGGAAAAGCCCCTGCCCCAACTGCCGTTCATCGCAGCCGTGCAACGCCGAGTCGGGTCCATCGAATGAACTGCATCCTGCATGACCTGGATCATGGCAGCCCCAGTGTCCGTGCCTTGCAGTGGTTCTTCATTGGCCAACGACCACATGAACACCGATGGATGATTTCGGTCGCGGCGGATTAGCCGGGCCAACTGGCTCATCGGCTCTGCGGTCGTTCCAAACCGACGGTTTTCGTCCAGCACCAGCATTCCCAATTGGTCACATGCGTCGAGCAATTCCGGCGTCGGCGGATTGTGCGCAGCCCGATACGCATTCACACCCATTTGCATGAGCCGTTCGATGCGATAATACTGCAGCCGATCCGGCAACGCCAAACCAACGCCGGCATGGTCCTGGTGATTGCACATACCCCTGATTTCAACATGTTTGCCATTGATGAAAACACCGTTGTTCGGATCAATCGAAACCGTACGCACGCCAAACCGCGTGTTGTAGATGTCCGTGACGGCGTTCTGGTTACTGACCGTCGTGACGAGCTTGTAAAGATACGGCGTCTCCAGCGACCACAAGTTGGCCGTGAACGAGACGGTTTGCGCCGTCACTAATTTCTGCCCGGCCGGAATATCTATTGTCGATGTGACGCTGGCCACCGCTTTGTCGTCAGTGTCGTAAATCGTCGAAGTCAAAGTGCCGTTGGAAGTGTCTGCGTTACTTTGGTTGGTCACCTCGGTCTGAATCGTGACTGTGGCGTTTGAATCCGACAGTGCCAAGGTATAGACGAACGTCCCCCACTGTGCAACGTGAACCGGATTTACCTTCGTTAGCCAGACGTGCCGATAAATTCCAGCGCCTTCGTACCACCAACCTTCAAACCGGCTGGCGTCCACACGCACTACCAGCACGTTGGTACCGCCGGGATTGGCGTAAGGCGTGACATCAAAATAGAAACTGGAGTAACCGCTGACATTCCGCCCGAGAATGTGTCCGTTCAACCACACCAGGCAGTTGCGGTAAAGGCCGTCAAACTCCAGCCACAATTTTTTGCCGGCGTCGGATGCAGGCAGTGTGAATGTGCGGCGATACCAGCCGATGTTATTAGAACCGAATTTGGAATTCCCAATGGCCTTGTAACCATGCCCGCGGTCTGCGCTCGGATCGAAGGGCAGTTCCACCGCCCAGTCGTGCGGCAGATCCAGTAGACGCCATGCGCTGTCGTCATAGTTCGGCTGGACGAACGAAACATCCTCGCCTGCGTGCGTAGCAAAAATATCCACACGCTGGTTTTCGTAGTAAGTTTCCGAACCGGGGCCGCTGACTTGATCACGTTGGAGTTGGGCAATATAAGCAATCTCCGGATAATCAGTAACATTGGTGGTTACGTCCGCCGGGTCACCGAGCTGAAATCGCCAGCCCTGGTCCAGCAAAAGTTTTTCCCGCGGATTCTTTTTAAGTTTCGAACCGATAATTTGATTATTGGCATCCGAACAGGACGCGATAAACAAAAAGGCAACCATGCCAAGAAGTGTGAGACGATATGTGTTTTTCATAATAAAACCTTTATGCAGAAAGCGTCATTCATTCACCTTCACTTTCACTTCCTTCCCATCGTATTTCACAACTTGGTCGGGCGTTTCAACGGGAGCTATTCCATTACCGTGGTTGTCCTTCACCAGCACTACATTAAAGGTCCGTTCTTTCAACATACCGGGGAACTCACCTTTGCGCGGGCCGATGGTGAGCGTTTTTGAGGCGTCATCCCACGAGAAATCGATCGTCGCATATACACCCTTTTCGTAATCATAATTGTCACCTTCATCCTCGTACAGGGTAAATAAACCGTTCTTGCCGGGATAAATGCGGAGTTCAATCGGATCGGCCGGCTTTTCATTGGAATACTGCAGATACGGTCCCAGCGGTATAATGCTGCCGGCGCGGACGAACAGCGGGATAACTTCCTGTGGCGCGGAAACGTCTACACGCTCTCCGCTGATGAATGATTCGCCGCTCCAGAAGTTCGTCCACCCCGTCGGGGCGGGCAGGTAAACACTGCGCGAGAAAGCCTTGGGTTCCATGACAGGGCTAACGAGGAACGCCGGGCCAAACATGTACTGATCGCAAATGTCATACACTTTCGAATCGCCTCGAAAATCCATCGGCAGCGCCCGCATTATCGTATAACCGTCGTGCGTGACCTGCCATGCAACCGAATAGATGTACGGCAGAAGACGGTATCGGAAGCGGTCATATTCAATCAGCGTCTCTTGAGCCCTCGGGAATTTCCAGAATTCCGTTTCACTCTGGTAGCCGTGCATGCGCTGAACCGGACAAAACGTGCTAAACTGGAACCAGCGGATAAGCAGCTCGGCATAATCTTCTGATTGGTATTGATCACGCGGACGAAAGAAACCGCCGCAATCGGTAGTCCAATAGGGCAGGCCTGTTAGACAGACATTAAGGCCGGCGGGAATTTGACGGCGTAATGTCTCCCAGTTGCCTGCAATGTCGCCGGACCAAAGGGCCGTGGCATAACGCTGCTGCCCGGGGAAAGCTGAGCGCGTGAGGATGCAGACGCGTTTGTCCGTGGAGGTTTCTCGTTGTCCTTCATATACTGTTTGATTGGCAAAAAGCGGATACGCGTTTCGGTACAGGTCACCCGAGCCCAAAAACACGCTACGGTTAGCCATCGCATTGCCGTCGTCGCCGGGCTCCGTAGCATCCTGCCACCATGCATCGGCACCGATTTTGAAAAAAGCATCGTTGAGGTACTTCCAGCGGAGTTCTCGTGCGGCTGGGTTGAGCACATCCACCCAATCAGTACCCGGAATGACGTAATTGTGCGCCTTCAAATCGGCGCCAGCCTTCCCCTGGGGGTTGGACCACACCGAAATCATGAAGCGCACGTTCTGCTGGTGCAGCGACTGAATCATCTCTTCGGGGTTCGGGTAATGCGAGGTATCCCATTCATAAGCGCCCCAGCCGTGCGAACCCCAGTATTGCCAGTCCTGCACAATCAGATCAATGGGGATCTGCCGTTTGCGGAATTCGGCAACAGTGTCGAGAATCTGCTGCTGGCTGGAATAGCGCTCGCGGCATTGCCAGAAACCGTAGGCCCACTTCGGCCAGAGCGGCGCCGCGCCAGTGGCATTGCGGTAGGCGGCAATGATGTCGTCAAATTCTGGTCCGTAAAAGAAATAGTAATCGATACTGTCGGCGGCCTGTGAACGAAATGTAGTGGTATTTCCCAGGGGCCGGGCATATAGGCGGGCATTTCTTCCACCGCCCAGCAATTGCACGGAACAGGTACTGTTCGCGGGCAGCGACATCTTCCCCGCCGTGGTGTATGGCACCCACATGTTCCGGATGTGCGCGATGGTCTGACCGTTCACTGTGATGCCGATTTCATTGCGGCGGTCGCCGTCCTTGGCAAAGAAGACGTATTCGCCCGCCTCGCTGGTGGTGAATGTGCCGGTGCGCACCCTGGAGGTGCCCCTCGGCCCCCTCCTGCCTTGCAACCGCTCGGTCGCCGTGGGGCCGTCGGACAACGTCCTGTCGCCGCTGGACGAAAGCTGGATTTCCTGATCAACAGGATTAAAATCTGTCAACGAGGCATTGTCCCAGAGCAGTCCATAGCCTCGACTTGATACCAGCACGGGCAGCGCCGCCTGCGTGTTCACTTGCCGCAGTTCAATAGGCATGCCTCGCCAGTTCCATACGCCGTCCTGGCACTGGGCCATACCGTAGAGATATTCGTCGGGGGGTGAAAGGAACGTTTGCTGGACGCGATAGATCTGTTGATTAGCGGCATCGGTGCTGGCGGGCTTGACTTCTGTGATTATCCTGCCCCCGTCGGCCAGCTCCTGAAGGAGCGTTTTTCCTTCGTTGTCAGTAAAGGTCAACACACCCGTGGCTCGATCTATCTCGACGCCCATGCGCGCCGTGCGCAGGATTAACTTATCCGGCTCCTCGCGCAATTCAAAAGGCACCGGTGTCCATTTCCGGTTCACGACGAATTCCACCCTCCTCTGCAGCTTATCCGTGGAACTGCAGGTGACATGAATCGTGCGATCGTCACACACATCCAGCCTCAGTGTTCCGGACGCCAGCTTTATCGTTATACCCATTGTGTCTTTCTGAACTGATTGGACCTGAAGCGAAGCAGAAATATCGATATCGGGTTGTTCGACTTGGGGAGAACTATTGGCGGATTCGTCCGCAAAAACCGGAATAAAATTGCCGTATAAAAACACAATAAAAACAATTAAATACAGTATTTTTTTCATTAATAAAACTCCTGATTTTCATCGAACTCGGTTATTATTCTACTAAGAATTCTCATATATCAACACCGAAATAGAATCGTACTTTCTTATTTAGAATCCTTAGAACCAGTCATTATTCCGCCGGGGCGATCTTCACCAGTACAACACCATGACGGCCAACATCCGCCTGAAATTGCCCGGTATATTTACCAATATCCTTCTGATGCCAGAGATCACGAACGGTTTGTTCGCCTTTTAACCCGAGGTCGGACCACTTCACGGTAATGGATTGTTCACGCGAGCCGCGGTTGAACAAGCCGACGGCCTTGGAGCCATCTTCCATATCCTTGGCCAACACTTCCAGCATTCCGTTCTGAACAATTCGTCCTGCCTGGCATCCGAGTGGGTCCTGATTGACTTCCAATACTTCGTCATTTGTCAGCAGGTTTAACGTGAATTCGTCAAGCTGCGTCATATCACATCCGATCAAGAGCGGAGAAGAGAGCAGGCACCAGAGACTGATATGGGTGTACTGCTCGTTTGGGGACAGATGCGTGTCGCGCAATTGCGGCCCCCAGCCGACTTTGCCGACCACCAGCATATCCGGATCGTTGAAATGCCCCGGACCAGCGTACTTCTCATGACCAGCCTGACCAAAACCGATACCCGACATGCTGCCCCATGTATCACCGATGTCGTAGGTAGTACGCCAGGAGTTACCGCCGACTTCGGCTCCCCACTCCCAAACATTACCCATACCGTATTGGCAAAGACTGTATATGATGTCACGCGGTTGTTCCTGCAACGCATCCTGCATCAGCTTGTAAGGGTACATGAGCTCGGCCCGGTCATTGGACGAGGCACCACTGATGTTTCTCGCAGAGTTTGGGCTCCAGGATGTGTTACCGCGATTCGCTTCCAACTGAGGACTGTATGAACACCAGTCGTATTTCAAATAATCGAAACCCCACTCGGCATACTGCTGCGCATCCTGGAGTTCATGGTTAAAACTGCCGACACATCCGCCGCACGTCCACGGTCCGGGCGAGGAATACAGTCCGATCTTCAATCCCTGATCGTGGACATAATCGACCAGTGCCTTCATGTCGGGAAATCTCGGATTGGGAAGAATCTTTCCCTCGTCATCACGTTGCGGCCCCTGAAGGGTTGTATCCCTCGAATCGCGATGCACCTGCCAGAAATCGTCAATATTGATATAGGTCCATCCGTGATCGATCAAACCGCTGCTGACCATGGCATCGGCCGCTGCTTTGATTTTGTCTGCCGTCACCGAACTGGCAAAACAGTTCCAGCTATTCCAGCCCAGTGCAGGTGTAAGACCGATTTGCGAACCGCAAACGATGCGGAATTCCCTATCGGCCTGACCGAGCGCGTTTTTAGCGTGAAGCGTCACCTTATATTCGCCGGTCTTTTCCAACTTTCCTGTAATCTGCCCGGTTTCGGAATCAAGATACAGTTCTGCCGGAAGTCCATCCGCCGAAAAAGTCATCGGACGATTACCTGTGGCCGCAATCCTGAACAAAAACGGCGAACCGGGCCGAACACCAAACACCTTTGCTCCATTGATGCGGGGTGTCGGAGCGGGCTTCGGCGTCAAAATCACCGCGTCCTCAATGGGTGGAATATCAAGTTTTGGTTCACCATTGTTGATCATGGTAATTTTCACGTCTCCCCAGTCGGCATGGTCGTAGTCATATCCGTCTCCACCATCCAGGGCCAGAAGCACCACAGATTTGCATCCCCGCACATCAAGGGTAAACTCCTTTGCCTCATCTCCCGGCCGCATCAACCCACTGTTCCAAATCTCTTTGCCGTCGGCTGTGATTTGAAAAACCACTGAGCCCCGTCCGTTGGTTTCGTCATCCAGGCCGGCCCGGCCCGACAATTCTACTCCCTTGCCGTCCAACAGAATCGGAATGTTGGAATTGGCGTGTGTGCCAATACCGCGTTGAAAAGACCGGCCGGCAATCCTCATACGTCTGTTATCAACTGAACGGTTGGAATGTGCCTGCCCCCAGCCCTGCTCTACTCGTGAAACGTCTAAAGAAGACAGCCAGATTGTCTCAATGGCCTGGCCGGACG
>CAYNDE010000040.1:0-13031 GCA_964395535.1 uncultured Pirellulales bacterium | reverse complement strand
GAAAATCGAGGGCATCATCGACGGCAGCATTTTCGTGGACCATTTTGCAGAGAGCTGCGACCATTTTTTCAGGCGTTTTGTGCTGAAATGCATTTCTGCCGATGGACAGGCCTGCGGCACCGGCTTTTAATGCACCGGCGACCATTTTGAAGATGTCCTCGTCGCTATCCATCTTTGGGCCTCCTGCAATAACGACGGGAACGGGACAGCCCCTGACGACTTCTGTAAAGCTTTCAACACTGCCTGTATAAACGACCTTTACGATGTCGGCGCCTAATTCTGCGGCGACCCTTGCAGCGTGCTTGATGTTCTTTACATCGTATTCGTTTTTTATTTTCGGGCCTCGAGTGTACATCATAGCAACAAGCGGCATTTGCCATTCGAGACAACTTTCGCTTACAAAACCAAGCTGGCCGAGCATCTGGCCTTCGGTTTCCGCGCCGAGGTTGATATGCACAGATACGGCATCGGCACCGAGCTTAATAGCTTCCTCTACGCTGCAGGCGAGCTCTTTCGCATTTGGGTCGGGGCCAAGTGAAGTGCTGGCCGATAAATGTATAATCAGGCCTACATCCCTGCCTGTGCCTCTGTGGCCTGCACGGACAATGCCCTTGTGCATAAGGATTGCATTTGCACCTCCGGCAACGACCTTGCTGATGGTCGAGCGCATATCCTCGAGCCCTTCGACCGGGCCGACCGTCACGCCGTGGTCCATCGGGATAATTACCGTCTTATGCGTTTCGCGGTCTATTATTCTTTCGAGCCTTATCTTTTTGCCTATCATAAAAGGTTCACTCCAATAACCAAATGTTTGTTTAACTGTAAATCAGTAATGTACTTAAAAAAAAACCAAAAGGCAAGTGAAAAAAACCTGAATCCCGCTTTTCAATGAGCCGGGCCGGCTAAATAAAGAAACTAAATTACGGATTCCTTTCTGCATCTTAAATATTGTTACGTCATTTTTTGAGCTTGTCTTTAGGATAAATCGCTGATATATATGTTAGCTATGACATATTTAACAGTACCAATATCGGCAAATAACGTCGATAGAGCGGTCGAACAAATTACGAAAGCACAAAAAGCAGGTGCTGAGGCGATAGAGCTGCGCACAGATTACCTCGAGGGATTGAATCCAGCGCTTGCGAAGCGGCTGATTTCCGGGACGAGGGAGACCTGCAATCTGCCTCTGACAGTTACCTGCAGGGACAAGAAACAAGGCGGCTGTTTCGATTATCCGAACGAATTAAGAGTAGATGTTCTGACTGCGGCAATAGAAGCAGGAGCCGATTTTATAGACTTCGAATACGACAATTTTATTCTGCAGGAAAACCGGACAAGGATAGAATCGGCACTTGAGAAAAATAAAAAAACGAGATTGATACTATCGGCTCATAATTTCAAAACAAGATTCGAAGATATAAACAAGCTATACAGTGACATAAAAGATAATTGTGCATCGGCGATACCGAAACTTGTCTATACGGCTGAACATATTAACGATTGCTTCGAAGGATTCGATGTTCTGCATAAGGCAAAAAGTGATTCGATTGTATTCTGTATGGGCGAGGCGGGACTTATAAGCAGGGTCATTGCGAAAAAGCTGGGCTCTTTTGTTACATTTGCGAGCCTTGATGAAAAAAGTGAGACGGCGCCGGGGCAGATAACCATAGAAGAATTCAAAAAGCTGTACCGGTATGACACTATCGACAGCCGGACCGAGCTTTACGGTATAATAGGCTCGCCGATAGCACATTCAATGTCACCGATGGTTCACAACAGATTGTTTGCCGAGACAGGTGCAAATAAATTATACCTGCCTTTGCTTGTCGAAGGCGGCAAGAGTGAGTTCGATGAATTTTTCGATGGTATAATGAAAAGAGACTGGCTGGATTTTAGAGGATTCAGTGTTACGATACCGCATAAGCAAAATGCGATGGAATTCGTTAAGACGAGCGGCGGTTTCGTTGAGCCTTTGGCAGAAAAAATCGGCGCTGTTAACACGATAATTAAGTCACAAGTCACAAGTCAAAAGTCACAAGTCACAAGACACAAGTCACAAGGAACTAAGCTCGAAGCTTATAATACTGATTATGCGGGAGCTATGAATGCGATTATAAATGGTATGAAAATCGGCAGGGACGGATTAAAGAATATGGAGGTTACTGTAATTGGAGCAGGAGGAGCTGCGAGGGCTGTTGTGGCGGGACTGAGTGACGCGGGTGCAAAAGTGAAGATTTATAATCGAACAGTTGAAAAGGCGAAGAAACTCGCCGCGGAATTTAACTGTCAGTTCGCCGGTCTTGATGATTTGCCGAATCTGAGAGCCAAACTTGTCGTTAACTGCACCAGTATCGGGATGTATCCGGATGTTAATAAATCAGTTTTGGCGAAAGAGTATATAAATAAGGATATGGTGGTTTTCGATACGGTTTATAACCCGGCTGAGACGCTATTGTTACAAAAAGCGCGGGAAGTCGGCGCAAAAACAATCAGCGGTGTTGATATGTTTGTCAGCCAGGCCGCTGAACAATTCAAACTTTTTACCGGAAAAGAAGCAGATATCGAAGTTATAAGAAAAACTATCTCGTTAAAATAAAAAGCCACAAAGAAAAAGTATTTTTTTTATTTTGCCACAGAGTTCACAGAGGACACAGAGAATAAAAAATGGAATAAAATATGCCAAGTGACCTGACAGTTACGCATGCAGATGTTATCACAGAACACAGGGAGTGGCTTCAAAAATTCGGTAATGAGCGATTGAAGAAGTGGGAGGATTTACTCAAGTCAAATCCCGAGGGGGCTATTTGCGAGGCTTCAACGAGAAAGTTACTATCAGAACATAGGATTGTGGTTGAACCTTACGAAGAACCATCGCATGGAGGACCCGATTTTTTGTGTTCCAGGAAAGGAGAAGTATTTTATACTGAGGTGACCTGTATAACCAAGGAAAAGGTAATACGAAAAACTGGTTTGAATGATATCTTCGAAGGGAGTGCAGAACATAGAGCTCAATACTATAGTTTATTGACTGAAGCCTTTAAAGGAGAGCTTTGTGATAAGGCATCTCAATGCAGCAATCTCAATAAACCTTGTATTGTTGTTATTGGTACATTTCATTGTCGAGCGGGACACTGTTGTTTTGGTAAGCGGGGATCAGAAGACTTGTTAACCGGTACTTCACAGATAGCTATGAGGTATGATCCTGTTCAAGGAAAGGGTGTGGGTAACATATATGAGACTACAGATTTACGAGATTCGGCGTTTATTCGATTTCAAAAATCTTTGAACGGTCAAGTTGAATGCGCAAGGAACCCAATTTCAGCCGTATTGCTCTGTAGTTTTAATCCGAAAACGGAAGCTGTAGGAATTCTACATCCCAACCCTAATCACTGCTTTGATAGAAATCTGATGCCTGACATAGAGTTTGTTAGGTTACGTGAAGGTTACAAACAAACCGGTAAATTGAATGTTGAGTGGATTTAATTGTTGCTTTGCGGCAGACGGTTCTGATATACTATGAAGATAGTTAAATGGGTTCAGGTTATGAATATAGAAAAGCAGATTGAATTATCCGGATTCTCAGCAAATGCCGTTAGATAAAGTTTTTGTTAAGAAAGAAATTGCACGGGCAAAGGAAATTCTGGAATGGCTGAAAGAGCAATTACCAGTGTGATAAAGAAATATCTGGCAGGATTGCCGGCATTTGGGATTCATGCAAGAAAAGCAGTTCTTTTCGGCTCTTATGCCAAAGGCGGCGGTGACGAATGGAGCGATATCGACCTTGTAGTAATTGCACCGGAGTTCGACGGGCGGCGCGAAATCTCTCTTATCAAATCACTCTGGCGAGCAACGCTATTGGACAGCCGGATTGAGCCTATACCCTGTGGTGAAAAGGAATGGGAGACAGAGCAGGGACGGCCTATCCTTGAAATTGCTCGGCGTGAAGGTGTTGTCATTAACGCATAAACAACTGATGATTTTCCTGAGACCTGAAATGGCGGAGAGAATCCTTGTAGGAGAATTCGGCAAATCGAAATTCAAGGTTACTGGTAACGTAAAAAATTCGTAAAATTTTTGAAATGAAAAAACAGTAATAGTGTCTATAATAGTGGATGCTTTTCTTAACATTAAAAGACTTCTTTGTAATTGGCGGGATTTATGGCTAATAATACAAATTTAAGTAAAGATGAGATAGAGCGGTTTTGCAGGGAAAATGATATAAAAAGCCTTGCCTTTTTCGGGTCGGTTCTGCGCGATGATTTTAAGGCTGACAGCGATGTTGACGTGATGGTTGAATTCAAGGCCGGAAAAGAACCAGGTTTGTTTGAACTAATTGAAATACAACAGAAGCTTTCGGAGATAATCGGTCATAAAGTTGACCTAGTGGAAAGAAGAGCTATCGAAAAAAGTGAAAACTATATACGCAGACGTCATATCTTGAAATCCCTGGAGATGATTTATGTGGCGAGATGATGCTTATGTTCTCGATATGTTTTTAGCGGCGCAAAAAGTACAAAAATTTGTTAATGATGTTTCAGAAGATAAGTTTCTCTTTGATGAGGTGGTACAAAATGCGGTAATTCACCAGATTCAGATAATCGGTGAAGCTGCAAATAAGGTGACACTCGAATACAGGAAAGAACATACGCAAATACCCTGGCAACAGATAGTGGCTTTGAGAAATCGGCTTGTCCATGAATATTTTAATATTATCCCTGAGAGAGTGTGGGAGGTTGTCAAGGAGGATATACCTGATTTGATCAAACAGATTGAACCTCTTGTCCCGCCTGACGAACCTTCGAAAAGCGAAGATTAATAAATGTGAATAAATAAATTTTTTGTAGTTCAAATTTATTTTGTGAGGAGAAATTATGTGTAAGGTAAAAATTAGAAAAATTATTGTGTGTGCGGCGGTTTTGTTAGCAGGCTTAGCTGGTCCAACAGTTTTTTCAGCACAATCGGGAGCTGAGCGGCTGAGCGTTTTACTGCCTGACGATGTGGCGGGTTTTATCGCAGCAAGCGGCTGTGATGAGCTGAAGCCTGCGTTCGAGAAGTCTATTTTAGGGCAATTGTGGTACGATGCATCGACACAGAACTTCTATCAGTCTATAAAGACCGAGCTTGTCAATAAGATAAAGCAGGAAATTTCAGATGCGAATGAGGCGAAGATACCTGAAAAGATTCTCAACTTCGCCCAGACATTGGTGAAACGGCCGATAATTGCGGGAGCGGCGATGGATAAGAGCAATGAAGACTTCCCGCTCTACGGATTTGCAATCATCGATACAGGTGAGAGAAAATCCGAGATAGCCGCGATGCTTTCCGAATTCGAGGGAATGGCTGATAAGGGAGATATTGTTGATGTCGACGTGGCCGGGCTGAAACTGCGGGGACCGAGTGATGTGGATGAGGTTCGAGTGTATTGGGGTATGGTCGGAAATTACCTTGTCTTTGCGGTAAATGATAAAAACGGGCTGGCAGTAAAATATTTGCAAGGCGGTCAGAACAGAGTCATGCCGAATTACCTGGCGAATGTGCAGGGCAGCGGCGATGCTCTGGCAATGTTTGCCGACTTTCAAAAGATTTCAGGGTTTATTAAGTCCGAAAGCGAGAAAGCCGGCGAAGAGGAGCTGAAAAAGGTTACGGCGGTTTTCGATTCTCTCGGGGTGAGCGATATTAAGACAGTTAAATCGAGGCTGGGCTTTTCTGGTGCTGATTTGATTTGCGATGAGATTATTGAGCTTGGCGTTCAGCGAAAAGGTCTGTTCAAATATATAAGGCCAATAAATACCGGTATGCTGGATATGGTTGATTCGAGGGCGGTCAATACGTCAATGTTTAATATAGAAACGAGCGGAATCTACGATACGATAATGAATACGATCCAAACCGCCGCACCAGCCGAAGATTATACGGAAATACAGGACGCAATCAGAAAAGCTGAAACGGAGATTGGTTTCAACATTCGCAACGAATTGCTTAGTAGTTTTTCGGGTTCTGTTGTTTCTTATTCAATGCCGGCAGGCGTTATAACAGAAGCTCCCACCGGCGGTTTGATTTTGATTGCAGGTTTGAAGAATAAGCAGAGCTTTGAAAAGGTGATGGAAGCAATCGGCAATTATGCATCGGCAAACAGTGAGGGAGCAGTGCAGGTAAGCTCGCAGGTCCAGGACGGCAGAACGGTGCATACTTTTGCGATAATGCCGCTTGCAATGATGCAAATGGTGCCGACCTGGACGGTAATTGACGATTATGTTGCTGTGGGGACGAACGGTCCTATGTGCGGTGCTGCGATTAAACAGATAACAGCACAGAATCGCAGAGCAAGCTCAATACGAGAGACCACCGGATATAAGAAGGCAACGGAAGGACTGCCCCGGGATGTGGTCTATATCAGCTATACCGACTCGAAGGCACAATTCAACGAGATGATGAGGGGTGCACAGCAGTTCTGGCCTATGGTTACAATGTTAGCTGCGAATAAAGGCGTGAAATTGCCGTTTATGCTTCCATCTCTATCGCACATAGCAGAGAAGGTGGGGCCTTCGTGCGAATACTGCTGGTTTGATAAGGACGGGCTGCGTTCGAGATATAAAGGTGTTGGAATCGAGCAGAGCCTGGGCGCGGCAGCAGGAGCAGGGGTCGGTGCAGCAGTACTTATGCCGGCACTGGCTAAAGTAAGGCAGCAGGCTAAAAAAGTGGTCTCCGGCACAAATCTGTCAGGTATAGGAAAAGCGATGTTAATATACGCTAATGATAATGACGGACAGTATCCACCTGATTTGGAGACACTTGTTAAATTTACAGACCTTTCGCCAAAGGCGTTGACCTGCCCGCGTGTACCGGAAGATTTTCCAGGCAAACATTACATATACATAACAGGACAAAAGACTGTAATGCCGCCTGATAATGTTCTCGTTTACGAGAATCCGCAATTTTGCACTGAAGGTGTGAATGTACTTTATAATGACTGTCATGTATCTTTCGAGCGATGGGATAGTTTCAAAGAAGACCTCGAAAAAACTTACGAGCGTTTAGGCAGAGAAATGCCGGAGATAAAATTCGGGAACTGAATGCAGTATAACGGAATTTAAGACCGGCAGGACTCGAAAGAAATGCAGATGTCCTGCCGGTTTTTTTCTTTTTTGTTGGTCTTGTCTTTGGGACAGTGTTAATTTATAATCCGGTTTTTAATTAAGGTTATTTTACATTGAAGGGCCAAAGAGATGGCGAAGAAGGAAAAGGTGGTGCTGGCGTATAGCGGCGGGCTCGATACGAGCGTAATTCTGCCGTGGCTGAAAGAGACGTACGGTTACGATGTAATAGCCTTTGCGGCGGAGCTCGGCCAGGGTGATGAGCTTGCAGGGATTAAAAAGAAAGCTCTTGCGACGGGAGCGGTAAAGTGCATCGTTAAGGATTTGCGAAAAGAGCTCGTTGAGGATTATATATGGCCGATGCTGAAATCAGGTGCGGTCTATGAAAATGACTACCTGCTGGGGACAAGTATAGCAAGGCCTTTAATCGCCAAGCATCAGGTTGATATTGCTCACCAGGAAGGTGCGACGGCGGTTGCACACGGTGCGACTGGAAAGGGTAACGACCAGGTCAGGTTCGAATTAACATTTATGGCACTTGACCCGACGCTAAAAATTATCGCACCGTGGAAGGACCCTAACTTTAAGCTTACCAGCAGAGAGGCTGCGGTTGATTATGCCAAAAAACATAATATCCCAATCGAACAGAGCAAAAAGGAGCTCTATTCGAGAGACCGCAACCTGTGGCATATTAGTCACGAAGGAGCCGACCTCGAGGACCCTGCGAATGAGCCGAAGGACAGCCTTTTTGTGATATCAAATCCTGTTTCAAAGGCACCTGAAAGGGGAGCTTACGTTGAGATTGGCTTCGAAGAAGGGATTCCTGTAAAGCTTAACGGCAAAACGTTCGACGGCGTTAAACTGATTGAGCAGTTGAATTCGATAGGCGGCGAGCATTCAATCGGCCAGGCGGATATTGTTGAGAACCGGCTGGTCGGAATAAAATCACGAGGGGTGTATGAGACGCCGGGCGGGACAATACTTGTTACCGCTCATCGTGCACTGGAAATGCTCACCCTCGACAGGGAGACGATGCACTACAAGCAGCAGATTGCGCTGAAATATGCGGAGCTTGTCTATTACGGCCAGTGGTTTACGCAGCTTCGCGAGGCGCTCGATGCGTTTGTGAATGTCACCCAGCGCAATGTCACGGGCAGTGTGCGCCTGAAACTGTACAAAGGCAGGTGCAGCCTGGCGGGTATCAAAAGCCCGAACAGTTTGTATCGGCCTGACCTGGCAAGCTTTAAGATGGGAGCAGAATACGACCCGACGGATGCGACCGGATTCATCCGTCTTTTTGGTCTTCAAATGAAGGTGTCGGGAATTGTAAACAGGGAGAAGGAATAAGTATTAGGCAAGGGAATTGCTGTGGTTGTACCGCTCTGGATTTGGTTGGTTTTTATTTTTGCACTCGGCTGTTGCGTCGGCAGCTTTCTGAATGTGGTAATTTACCGGCTGCCGCGTGATAAGTCACTGATAAGGCCGGCATCGGCGTGCCCTGCGTGCGGTGAACATATACGCTTTTATGATAATATTCCTCTCGTCTCATGGCTTATCCTGCGGGCCAGATGCAGGTACTGTAAAGCGCCTATATCGGCTCGATATTTTGTTATAGAGCTGCTGACAGGTGGTGTTTTTGTTTTGCTTTTTGTTTTGTATTTTGTTTCCGAGGTTCGCGTTTTTGATATTAATGGCCATAAAGGATTGAGTGCATTCTGGCAGGGAGGCTGGTTCGTATATCTGCTGCACATAATTTTGTTGTCAGCTCTTATAGCGTCATCAGCGATAGATTTAGAGCTATGGGTTATACCGGTAGTTATCTGCTGGTTCGCAGCGATTTTGGGTGTACTCGGCAGCGGTGTTGGTGTCTTTGTTATTTCGCGAGCCCAATTCAGTGGCTTCTATCCTCTGCCGAGTGCCGGGCCAAAGACAGCAGCCCTGGCGGCAGGCGCTTTGATAGGTCTTGTGATTTCGCTGATACTGGTCGGAACAGGTTTGATTAAAAGAAGTTATGAAACTGACGATGAAGCCGAGCAGGCTCAGGAGGGAAAAACCGAGGCAGAGCAGGCTGAGCCGACGTTTAATCATCGTGCTGAAATGCTCAAAGAAATCGTTTTTTTAGCCCCTATTGTCATTTGCTCAATTGGTTCTTATTGGATTATTAAGTTAACAAATGCGGCCTGGTGGGCGGGATTTGCCTCTAATCCGGCTGTTTCAGGGATTCTGGGCAGCCTGTTTGGGTTTTTTGTCGGGGGAGGTATCATCTGGGCGACGCGGATTCTTGGCACGCTCGGATTCGGCAAAGAGGCTATGGGGCTCGGCGATGTGCATTTGATGGCTGCTGCAGGGGCGATTATCGGGCCGTTAGCCGTGGTGGCAGCGTTCTTTGTCGCGCCATTCTTCGGTCTTATCTGGGCGGGCAGCCAAATGTTTTTTAAAAAAATTCGACAAATTCCTTACGGTCCGTTCTTGTCAATGGGAGTATTTGCTGTTATGATTCTAAATGACATTATTATTGAATACTGGCAGGCGATTACGTTATCACCATATAAGTGAAAAGATAATTTTGTTATAATCATTAGTGAGTTAGAAAAAGGAGGTTTCAAATGCAGGGCGTCAATAAAAAAACAATTGTACTAATTATTTGTCTGGGAGCTATTACACTTTTGTCCGGCTGCACCAACTGGAAGAAAAAATATGAAAATCTTTATGTCAAGTATCAAAATTCACTGGGTTTGCTGGAACATGAAAAGGCGGAAAAGGGACAGCTTTCCCAGCAGCTCACGGAGGAACAGCAAACCATCGACGAGCTTCAGAGGCAGATTGCCGAAATGAATAAAACACCGGCGGAGGCCAGCGGTTTCGGAAAAGATTACGATGTTGCTTTCGACCCGTCTGCGGGCACGATAACGGTGACATTGGAAACCGCAATACTTTTCGATTCAGGCAAGGCGGATTTGAAAAAGACGACAAGTACCGAGCTTGACCACATCGCATCGGTTATCAACAGCAAATACTCCGGAAAGCACATCGATGTTGTGGGTCATACGGATACGGACCCGATTAAGAAATCGAATTGGAAAGACAACTGGGAGCTTTCGAGTCAGAGGGCCCTGAGCGTCGCCAGATACCTGATACAGCGCGGCATACCGACGGACAGAATACGCGCGAGCGGCTGCGGTGAATACAGGCCTAAAGCGTCAAATTCCACTGCGGCAGGCAAGGCGAGAAACCGAAGGGTGGAAGTTGTCGTACATATGAAGTGAGATAAAAAACGGCAAGTTGAAAATTGTTTTGTTAGAGCAGCCTTTATTCCAACGAAGGCTGCTTTTGTTTTATAAACGAGCTGCTTTTTATCCGGCCGGCCGGGTCTATTGAAATCGTTATTGCACCATCTCTTACGGTCTCAAATTTTTCACCTTTCACTAACGAAAGAGGTTCTGTTTCAATTTGACTCTGTCCGCAGGAACATATTAGTATTGAAGCCTGAAGCTTTTCAAGAAAGCTCAATTCGAGCGTGTTGATTGAGCCGTGATGGGGGACAAATACGACGTCGGCTTTAAGATTCGGGTAGAGCTCAAACAGCATCTGCTGCGCAGGCTTTTCGATATCAGAGCACAAAAGGATTTTTCTGCCTGCAAACTCGAGCAGGTAAACCGTGGATTTGTCATTGTCGCTTAGCTTTTGATAGTCTTTAACTCCTGTGTCAGGCCACAGTATCGTTATCTTTGCGGGGCTTTTTATAGACGGGCTATGATTTAATTTTTCGATACGGCGATTGCTTTCGGCAAGGGCATCGATGAGAAATTCCTGTGTATCCTGCAGGTCGTTACTGTCGAAAAAAACCTCATTTACGAACAAAGGACCGACGCTGCAACCTTCAATAACCTCGGGGATTGCGTTTATGTGGTCGATATCGAAGTGGCTTATATGTATGGTGTCGATTCTATTTAGGCCGGCGAAATTCAAAAAAGGCAGTATTATTCGCCTGCCCGGGTCGGATTTATAGAGTGAGCCGGCGTCAAAAAGAAGATTTGTTTTACCCGGAAGCTGAACAAGGATTGACTGGCCGTGACCTACATCGATACAGGTTAAAATGAGATTGCGACGATGAGTCCTGTCCCATTTCGTAACAAACAGTGTTGTGAGCAGAACGAGTATTAAAGCTGTAGTAATGATGCGCTTCAGCACGGGACGGCGGAAACGGAAAAAAGAAATAAACACGATGGTGACATAATAAAAAACTATAAATACGATTGAGATATGCCCTATGAGAATTTGAGATATGCTTACCTGCGCAAACAGTTTTACCATAGCGATTAGCAGAGATGATAAGGCACTCACGAGCAATGCTAAAAATGAGCCGAGTGTCGGCAGGAGCATTGAGATAAAAATTTTCAGAAAACCGATTGTCAAAATCGAGGCGACAAAAGGAAGTGCGATAACAGTCCATATACTCGCAAGAGGTGTGATTGTGTGAAAATGATAAAGGAGGATACCCGCCCCGCCGAGCCAGGCGGAAAGGCCGACAGAAAAAAGCTCCAGGGTATAAAAAAGGATTCGCCCGAAAGCTCTAAACAAGAAAGTTTTTTCTGACAGTGCGTTAAAATCAATAAAGTGATTTATTTTTTCATATAAAAAAAAGCTGATTCGCTCATAAAAAAGTAAAATGCCGAGCACGGTTGCGAAAGAGAGCTGAAAGCCTGCTTGGTATAATTGAGTCGGCCTGACAAGCAGCAGGATAATAGCAGCCAGTGACAGGCTGTTAAATGGATTAGGCCTGCGACGAAAGAAAAAAGAGGCGCAAAAAACAATGCTTATAACAGCAGCCCTTATTGCAGGCGCTCTTGGCGGAATAATCAGCAAAAAAAGTATAGATGCGATTATACAAACCGCTGAGCGCGACCGTTTTAGCATACCTGCTGTTTTGCACAGCCACCAGATAACTGCAATCAGAATACCAAAGTGCATACCCGAAAGGCTGATAAAATGCAAAAGCCCGGTCTTTCTAAAGGCCAGGTATGTCTCGCTATCGATGTTTTGTCGAAGGCCTAAAAGCAAAGCCTCAAGCATTGCCCTGCTCGAACCCCCGGCTTCGACGTCCGAAAGCAAAACCTGTGAGGTTTTTTGCTGGAGTACTCTTTTTATCCTGGTGAAGGCGCCTTTGGGATGGCTTTGCAGCAGCTCGATGGCGTCACTGGATTTAACGGAGGCGGCGACGCGGATGTTTTTGCGAGCGAGATATTTTTTCAAATCGAACTGGCCGGGATTCGTCGGCGGGCTGAATCTTTCGAGCCAGCAGTAAAGCTGGACGTAATCACCGGCTTTGAGGTCCAATACCGGTTCTTCAACCTGAACGCGGATGGTTCCTGTAACCTTTTGCCAGCCTTCGGTGGTCTCTGCATCCGTGAGTTCGAGATAAAAGCTTGTTGGCGGGTCGGTAAATTTGAAAGATGAGAATTTCCAGTCATTGTAATCATTTATATATGGTTCGGTAATGATTATTCCCCTTACGGTAGCCAAGCTTCTTTCGCCGCTGACAAGATTTGTGATATCGCTGGGTCTCGGCCGGTAGAAGCTCGCCAGCCGAACAGCACCAAGACAGATAAAGCAGAAAAAAGCTATAAAAGCGATTACGTACGTGGACGTTGAGGATTTGCGAACAACAAAGGCTGCTATAGCCAATAGTGCGAAGATTGCCAATATGATAAGCCATATAGTAAAAGGCAGATGTAAATAGTTCTGCAGGCCGATTCCTATTATCAAGCCGACTGCCAAAAAGACAAGTGGGGCTTTGCAAATTATCTGCTGAACTATATATCGGGGACTAAGAGCAAGTTTTTTATCGATGAGCTCAAGCTTTTTTTGGATTATGTCCATATCCAAATAGACTACAGATTACAAAGGCGGAAAGCAAGAGCAGACTTTTTAATAAAG
>CAYNDE010000039.1:0-13187 GCA_964395535.1 uncultured Pirellulales bacterium | reverse complement strand
AGGCTTAAACCTGTCATCGAGAAATTAAAAAAGTTGGGTATCAGGGTCAGTATTTTTATGGATGCCGCTGCCGAGAATATGAAGGCGGCCGCAGAGGTTGGCGCCGACAGAATTGAGCTGTATACTGAGCCTTACGCAACAGCTTTCAGAAAGAATGAAAATCTCGAAGCAACAATTGAAAAATATGCACGAGCGGCTAAGGCGGCTATCGATTTAGGCCTTGGAGTGAATGCCGGCCACGATTTGAATCTAAAAAATCTTGGCAGATTCATAGAGCAGGTTACCGGTGTGCTCGAGGTTTCCATCGGTCATGCGCTCGTCGCTGAAGCTTTGTACGAAGGGCTCGAGACGGTAGTTAAAAAATATTTGGCAATTTTATCAAAAGTTAAGGGAGGTTGAGATGTTTAACGGCGCAATGGTAGCTTTAATAACACCTTTTCAGGATGGCGAGGTGGATTATCAAACGCTTGAAGAGCTGGTTGACTTCCAGATTGAAAGCGGTATCGATGCGATAGTTCCCGTTGGCACGACAGGCGAGTGCCCAACACTGAGTCATGAGGAGCATAAAAAGGTAATTGAGTGCGTAGTCAAAGCTGCCGGCGGCCGGGTCCCTGTTATTGCAGGTGCGGGCTCAAATTCGACTGAAGAGGCAATTGAACTGACCGCCTATGCAAAAAAAGTCGGCGCTGATGCGACATTGCAGGTATGTCCCTATTACAATAAGCCGATGCAGGAAGGATTCTTCCAGCACTTCAAGTCCATCGCAGAAGAGGTGGATTTGCCGATAGTGCTTTATAATATACCCGGCCGATGCGGCGGAACGGGACTTGCAGTTGAGACGGTTGTACGTCTGGCGGAGGTGGAAAATATTGTCGCAATCAAAGAGGCCACCGGCAAGCTCGATATGGCAAGCTCGATTGCTAATGCGTGCGATATTACGATAATCTCCGGTGACGATTCGCTGACACTGCCTATTTGTGCGGTTGGCGGCAAAGGTGTTATCAGCGTCGTCGCAAACATTGTTCCACAGGATGTCAAAGCGATGACGGATTTGATTCTGGAAGGTGATTTCGTGCAGGCCCGCAAGTGGCATAATAAGCTGTTTGCGCTCAGTAAAAATATGCTCAGCCTGGCGACGAATCCGATACCTATTAAGGCTGCGGTGGCTATGCTTGATATGGCGGATGAGGAGATGCGATTGCCTATGACACCTCTGGAGGAAGGTAAAAAGAAAATTTTACAGCAGGCCTTAAAAGATTACGGCCTGCTCGAATAATCGGAGATGATATGGTAGGCGATGTTTACATACTTAATAACGCTTTTTTCTTTCTTCTAAAAAAACTGTCAAGCGGCTATTGAAATTAAGCATTGGCGTACCACTGAACGGCTTCGTTATATAGCTGCAGGGTTTCGTCAATCATTTTACTGACAGAGTGATTTTGCTTTACATATCGCTGGGCTTGCCGTGCGATTTTTCTTGCTTTTTCATGGCTGTTGAGCAGTTCTCGCAAACAATTATATATGCTCAGCTCATCGTCAGGATTAAAAACAACGGCTGTTTTGCCCTCGATTATAAAGTCATCAATCCCTCCTTTGCAGGCTGCGACAACTGCACCGACACTCATTGCCTTCAATAAAATCAGATTGAATGAGCTGCTTGGCCAGGCTTGTACGAAGATATCGCCCGCAGCAACAAGTTGCCTCCAGGGCTCGATTCTTGGAACAATAATTACATTTTGAGTCAATCCCAAAGCTGATATCAGGCTTCTGAGCTGTTTTTCCGTTTTGTTGTTGCTTATGATGGTCAGCATAAACTCATATCTTTCAATTGCCAGGTGTCTTGCCGCACCGAGCAGATTTGAAAATTTTGAATCTTCCTTTTTTGGGCATAGGGTTATAATGCTGGCCAGTTGTGTATTTCTACTGAAGCATTGCGTAGTCTGGGGCACAAATGTCCCGATGTTTATATGCTTTAGGCGCCCCGAAAATCTCGGATGCATTTTGGCGAAGTGGGCGGCAAGGCTCTCTGTAGGGACGATGACTTGTGCAAGTCTTTTAGAGGAAATGGAAATTTGAGCGAACCTTTTATGCAGGTTGTTGATAGCCAGAAGGTACGGAATATTTAGTCGCTTTGACAGCAGCCGTGCGAGTGCCGCCTGGTCTTCGTCGAGGCAGTGCAGAACGGCAGGATTAAAGGTCTTAAGCTCTTCTACGAGAAGATTTCTGTTGTAACGGCCTAAAAGGGGCAGCTTATAAAAAGGGTACCTGATAATCTCCACTCCCGGAGATGTAATTAAATCGACATTAGTCTCAGGGGGACAAACGATGTTCGAGCATATTGACCGGTCGGTTAAACCGACAAGCAGCCGCTGCAGCGGAATATAATATTCACTCAGAGTATGTTTTGAGGCGAGCAGGGTTACGCGAAGAGGCTTTTGCTTTTCCTGCTCAGTCCCTGAGTTGGTTTGTGTATCATTCATTCGTTACTCTTTTATAAAATGATAATTACAAGAGTGTCTATATTATCCCAGAAATGATAATTTTTTCCAGTTGAAAAGACCTGGTGCTCAGAAATGGGGCACGATGATACGGTCTTTATCGAGTTTCAACTGCTTCAGCCGTTTTTTTTGCCGGGCAATTGGATTTGTCTGCATATGATTCTTCTTTCACCGATGAGCCGATTATCGGTTAAAAGCTGAAAACGGTACTCGCCCGGCTCAGGGAAAACAACGCCCTGAAGATTCACTGCCAGTGTAACAATTTGCTGAACGTCCTTGAATTCGACCTTTCCTTTTTGTTCGAATAATACCTTTTCTTCTTTTTGAGCACTGATGAGGCGTATGGTTGTTTCTGTTATACCGTGACCGTTTGTCAGCTCGCAGAAGAAAACAAGGACATTACGAATAGGGTACTTCGGAGCATTGACAGACTGTATGATATTAATAAGGCTCGGCATGCCGGTGATTTTATCAAATATAACCCTGTCGCAGATAACTGATGAAAGCAAAATGGGAGGCACTGAACTCATATTCATATCCTTTATTTCATTTTTGCTGATTGTTAATAACGATACTTCTCTTTCTTACAGAGTAACCGAAATAATGCCGACAATCAATATTAAAACCGTTTGGGATTATTATGGGCTTAGGAGCCGTCCGGGATTTGTGAGTTGTATTTTCAGTTTCGATTGTATATAATATTTGTCTGTTGGTTTCGTTAATTTTTTAGGGTTTGTTGTTATTTGGCACTTATAAACGAACGGCACAACGGCAATTTTATAATCGCAGAGTCGGATAGCAGAAATTAAATGAAAACTACAGATACCGGTTTTTCAGGCAGGAATACTTGGGAGATTGCCAGAAGCGGCGTTTTCTTCGTTCTGTTTTATTTTTATTTGTGGTTTATAGTCAAGCCGGAGCTTATTTACCACGGCGGAGGAGAAATATTGGACTTTCCTGTTTTTTTTAGCGGATGGGCTTTTTTTAACGAGCTTGTCTGGGCTCCGGGTGGCATTGTCAAATACATCAGCGCTTTTCTTTCGCAATATTTGTATATTTCATGGGCAGGTTCGCTTGTCCTTACTCTGCATGCTTTGGGCTTTTACGTGTGTACCAACTTTATTTTAGAAGCTATAGGAATGAGAAAGCTGCGTATTATGAGTTTTTCCGTACCTATACTTCTGCTTATAACTTACAATAAATACACATATCATTTCACCACAACCACAGCTTTGCTGGCAGGATTGGCTTTTACAGGTTGTTATCTAAAATTAATACCGGAAAGAATTTTAAATAGTCTGTTTTTATTTTTAGTACTGTCTGCGATTCTGTATTTTATTGCGGGCGGAGCATATCTCGTTTTTGCATTTATTTGTAGTGTTTTTGAGATTTTTTACAGACGCAGATGGTTGATTGGCGTCTTGTATCTTTTGTCGGCTGCTGTGCTGGGATATGTTTTAGGTGTTCTTCTTTTCCGCGTGAGTCTTATCAATGCCTATAGTGATTTGCTGCCGTTTTCCTGGAAGATTCTTTATTTTCCTAAAAGAAAGCTTCTGATAAAATATATCTATTATCTGTATCTATTTCTGCCTCTGATTATATTAGGGGGGGGCTTATGGTCTTTCTTTACCGGCAGAAGCCCTTTGTCAGTAACAGATGGCAGCGGTCAAGAGAAAACAGCAGCAAAAGCACATGATATTAATAAGAAAAAATTATCTGAAAAACCGTATAAGCTTTATAAGACGAGGCCTTTTTTTCAGCTGAAATTGCCGCTGTCTCTTGAAACTGTTGTTTTATTGTTAATAACATTCTTTTTGGTGTTTTCCAGCGTTTACAAAAGGAGGAAAGTTTTATTTGAAGTGGATTACTACGCCTATAAAAGGCAATGGGATAAGATATTACAGGTTGCTCCCCCTTTTTCTACAAACCCTTATATAGGGCATAATTTAATTCTGGCTTTGTATCATCTCGGCCGATTACCTGATGATATGTTTAATTATCGACTGCATCCAAGAAGTCTTATTCTCACGGCCCCGGAAGATATTTCGCAGAATTGGAAAAGGATTAACGTTTTCTATGAATTGGGTGTTGTTAATAGTGCCGAAAGTGAACTTGTGGAAGCTTTGGAGATACATGGGGAACGTCCGCAGATTCTTAAACGATTGGCTTTGATAAGATTGTCGAAAGGAGATTTAAGCAGCGCCAGAATATACCTTGGGGCTCTATGTAAAACTTCTATTTATTCCGAGTGGGCTAAAGGTTATCTTAAGCTGCTCGAATCCGATCCGAATTTAACCTCTGATAGGGAGATACAGCGGCTCCGAAGCTCGATGCCTTTTGAAGATGATACTTCTGTATCTGTGCCTATCGAGAGGATTTTTTCTAATTGTTTGCAGAGAAACCGCAAGAATAAAATGGCTTTTGAGTATCTTATGGCCTGGTATATGCTTAACAAAGATCTTGAAAAGCTTGTCAATAATATTGAGCGTATGAACGATTTTAATTATCCCCGGATTCCCCGATGTTATGAAGAGGCGTTATTAGCTTATACGCATTTCTACAGAAAGCGAGTGAAGGTAGCTGGTTACGAAATAAGTGGTCAGTCACAGGATCTTTTCAATCAGTTCTTTTCGACGGCTGATAAGTATGGGACAAATGAAAGGGCAGCCTTTGCGGAGCTTTTTCAAAAGTTTGGTAATAATTACTATCTTTATTACATTTATGCCCTTTCAGGAGCTACAAGGTGAGTTGGTTGCGGCGGTCATTTTTATATCTGATTATGGTTTTTGCTGTTTTAGCTGTCTTAATAACGGCCTTTTATAAGCATTTCTCTAAGCCATCGATAGAACAGTTTGATGTTATTGAAAAGTTGCCGCGGATTTATCCGGATTACAGCGGTACGGTTATCCCTGCTAATATCGCGCCTTTGAATTTTTCAATTACAGAAGAAGGCAACTATTATTTTGTCAGACTGCATTCGCAGAAAGGCAAAGCTGTCGAGGTTTTCAGCCGGCAGCCAAAGATTGTAATTCCCCAAAAAGCCTGGAGAAACCTTTTGAGCAAAAACAGGGGGCAGGAATTATATTTTGATATTTTTGTAAGGAACGGAAAAAAGCAATGGCACAGATTTCAACCTCTAACAAACCGGATTGCGAGCGAAGATATCGACCGATTTGTTGTGTATAGAAAAATTCATCCTCTCCATTCTACGTGGAGGCAGATAGGTATTTACCAGCGTAATCTTGAAAATTTTGACGAGCGTGCTGTTTTGACAAATGATTATTTTCATAGCGGCTGCCTTAACTGCCACACTTTTAATAATAATAAAACTGATTGTGCGTTATATTCCATACGAAGTGCGGTTCATGGAACCGATACTTTACTTGTTTATGACAATAAAGTTCAAAAGATTGGTACAAAATTTACATACTCATCCTGGCATCCAAGTGGAAAATTGGCTGTCTTTTCCGTAAACAAGGTTCGGCAGTTTTTTCACACGCACAGAGAAGAGGTCCGCGATGTAATTGATTTGGATTCGCTTTTGGCTTACTATGTTGTTGATTCACAGTCCGTAAAGACTTCGTCCAAATTTTCAAGAAAGGATTATCTGGAAACGTATCCGGCCTGGTCGCCTGAAGGTGACTTTTTGTATTTTTGCTCCGCACCGATACGATGGTCGCGACAGGATATAATACCTCCCGCACAGTATGACAAAGTTAAGTACGATTTATTAAGAATAGACTACGATATAGAAAGTGACCAATGGGGCGAGCTTGAAACCGTTGTCTCTTCCAAAGATACGGGGCTTAGTATTTCTATGCCGAGAATTAGTCCTGACGGTAGATGGCTGCTGTTATGTATGGCAGATTATGGCTGCTTTAATGTTTACAGTAAGAGCAGTGATTTATACATTGTTGACCTTGCAGATGCCAACCAAAGCGGTGAGTTTATACCCAGAAGGCTTGAGGTCAACAGTGACCAGAGCGAGTCCTGGCACTGCTGGTCCAGTAACAGCCGATGGATAGTGTTCAGCAGTAAAAGAGATTACGGTGTATTTACTCGACTTTATCTTTCTTATATTGACCAGCAAGGTAATACATATAAGCCTTTTGTTCTTCCTCAGAAAGACCCGACACTTTATGATTCGTGCCTGCTGGCGTACAATACACCTGAATTAGTTACCGAGCCTGTATCTTTCAGGGGCGAAGAGCTGGCACGAATTGTGCGCAGCTCACGTAAAATCTCGCCGGTTATGCCTGTCACTATGGCAACGCCGACAGCCGAAGGAGCACCCGTTAGTGACTGGCAGGGGCAGCGAGAATGAGGATTATTTGAATGTGCCCGTATACCGTAAAATATCGAGATGTTTATCGGTCTTAGCTCCCAGAAATTACTTGATTATTCCATTAAAAAATGTTAAAATAAGGTTTTTAGAACGACAAAAAGATAAACGGTGCAGTAGAGGTGTGATTTAATTTACTTTCGAGGGTAGATGAAATTAAAGTGTCCGTGAACATAGATGTACGAAAAATACAGTCACCTCAGGCGGATGAGATTTATATTTCAGCAACTCCAGCCGGGCAGATACCAATTAAAGACAAGTGGCGCGAGGTTTTCGCTGGTATTAGAGAAGTTTTGGTTGCCGGCGGAGGGTATATTCTTCAGGAGCGGATTTTTGCTGCAGAAAGTGAAATCGATTCTGCTTGTAAACAACGTTTAGAAGAATATGGTGACATAGATGACGGAGTGTCACCGAGTTTATTGATTTGTAACGAAGGGCTTTCGGGTTCTGTTGGGGGTGTGCAGGTTCACGCCGTTAAGTGTGAAGGTAAACCGGATGTGATTGATTTTGAGGGCGGCCTGTGTGGAAGAATCGTAAAAGTGCCCGGACGACAGTGCTTGATGCTTTCTAATATTTCAAGCTCTCAGGCCGGCAGTGATGTTGAACAGGCACAAGCAATGCTTGAAAAGTCGGAGGCCATACTTAAGCGATATAATTCTGATTTTCGTAGTGTGCCCCGGACGTGGATGTGGTTGGGAGATATACTTGGTTGGTATGGTCAGTTCAATACTGTAAGGAATAAGTTCTTTACCAGCCGCGGTATCATTACAACCGGCGGAATGCAGAAATTGCCTGCAAGTACAGGAATTGGACTTGCGCCTGCGGGCAAGGGCAGTTGTACTATGGATTTGGTTGCGATTCTTGAGCCGCCTGACTCAATAAAATATCTTCCCTCAGCAGGCAGACAGCATTGTGCGTTTGAGTACGGTTCGGCTTTTTCGAGGGCGACAGAAGCGATTATGCCGGCAGCGAAGACGGTTTTCGTTTCCGGTACTGCTTCAATCGATATCAACGGAATGACGACAAATATAGGCTATCCATTGGGCCAGATAAAAGAGACGATAGAAAATGTTCGCGCGGTTTTAAAAGATATGCGTTGTACAGATGATGATGTTGTGCAGGCGGTTTCATATTGCAAGACGCCGGAAATTGAAAGGGTATTTGAAGGATACAAAGGCGATTTGAACTGGCCCTGGGTGACGGTTGTCTGTGATATTTGCCGACCTGAACTGCTGTTTGAAGTTGAAATTACAGCGACATCTTCGCAATAAGATTATACGTTTTTTCTATTCTGTTGTACAAGTTTTTGATAAAGACTTTTTAAACCCTTGCCGCTTAAGGATTTTGCATACCTCTTAACAATTCCGTCAGCCTCTTAAATTCACCTTCTTTCATATGGTAGCTGTGTTTGCTGTCGGGATATTTTTTCTCTGTTACTTCTTTGCTGTAGTTGTTGACAGCCTCTATTATGGTGTGGCTGAGATTAGTATAGTTTTTGGCAAATTTTGGTTTGCTTTCTGTCAAACCGAGAATGTCCGGTGCAATCAGGATTTGGCCGTCACAGCCGGGCCCGGAGCCGCAGCCGATAACCGGCACTTCGCTGCGTTCGGTTATAATCTCCGCCACCTCTGCCGCAGTCCCTTCCAGCAGCAGTGAGCAGGCGCCTGCGTTGACCATTTGTTCTGCGAGGTTAATAAGCTCGGCGGCCATTTCTGCGGTAGTGGCTTCGGCTTTGAACCGGCCGATTTTGCTTATGCTCTGGGGCCTTATACCGATATGTGCCATAACAGCCATACCTGCGTCACTGACTGCCTTAATGACGTCAAGATAGACACTGGTCGCCTCGATTTTCACCATTTGTGCGCCGCATTGGGTAAAGAACCGGCCTGCGTTTTCGACAGCCTTTTCTATCGTGAGCTGATATGATAAAAAAGGCATATCTGCGACAAGGCAGACATTCGGGGCGGCCCGCCGGACGGCTGCGGTAATTGCCACCATAAAGTCCATCGTTGCAGGAAGTGTTGAGTCAAAGCCGAGCACTATCTGGGCGGCGGAATCGCCTACGAGTATCATTTGCACATCTGTCTGGGACATCAGTTTTGCCGTGGTGTAGTCATAGCAGCTTACCGCTGTAATTTTGTGTCCCCGGCGTTTGGCCTCTATCAAATCCGATAACGTCATTTTTGTTTCCATTAACACGGCCCTGAAAAAAATAACAAACTATTGGTTAAAAATATGAGAACAAAGCAATACTTTCAAGCGTAAAAAAGCCTGATTTCGGGCTGTAATTGCATTATCTTTAAAAAAATTAAAAAAATCAGGTTTTTGTTAAAAATAATTCTTGATTATTGGGGACAAAAGTACAATTTACAGTTGTTTCTAAAGTTTTCTTAAAGATTTTTTTTGATTTTGCTCGATTATTAAGAGAAGAGGGGCTGGTGTGTAAAAGTGATATTGTAGCAATTATACATCTTTGAGCTTTTCATCACCCTCCTCCGAAGCCAGGTTCTGTTTATAGAATCTGGCTTTTTTCATTGTACTGAAGTTATGTTAATGTGGGTAATTATCCATCAACGACTGATGTTAATGCAGGAAAGAAAATAAGCACTTTTAGGAATTAGAGAAGAGTATAAAACTCTTTTAATGCCCTCTTTTCCATTTCGACTTCATATTATCCTTTAGAATTAAGAACTCAAAGCTTAATTATTATCTTAGCTGTCACATTTTAGCTATTAAATCTTCTTTGAAGTCAGAAGTTAGTTGTGCATAATTTTCCGGCACATTGTGCTTTCTTATTGTATACTTTTTAGCTTAAAATAGATTATCGTTAAAAGATGATTTATTGGTGCTGTGGAAAGAGGAAAACAAGCCGTGCCCGAACTAAAAAAAGAGCTTGGTTTATGTGGCGTATTTGCTGTTGCGTCCGGCGCGATGATAAGTTCCGGACTTTTTGTGTTACCTGCGATTGCCTATATGAGAGCGGGGCCGGCACTAATTTTATCTTATTTTTTGGCATCGATTCTAATAATTCCGAGTGTTTTAAGCCAGGCTGAACTATGCAGTGCCATGCCGAGAGCAGGAGGTATGTATTTTTATGTTGAGCGAAGTTTAGGCCCTATACTTGGACTTTTTACCGGATTGGCAGACTGGTTTTCCCTTGCCTTAAAAAGTGCCTTTGCGGTATTGGGAGTGGCTATTTTTTGCGATTTTCTTTTAGCAGAATTTTTTGCTGTAAATATGAACGTCGTACATATGAAGTCGATAGCAATCTTCTGCTGTGTTTTTTTCACGGTTTTGAATATTATAAGCGTAAAGCATACGAGCAGATTCCAGATTGTTTTGGTTTTTATACTGCTTGCGATACTGGCCGTTTTTATCTTGGCTGGTTCCGGGACGGTAGAGCCGACAAGATTTAAGGATTTCTTTGGAAAAGGGCTTCGGGCTATAATTGCAACAGCCGGTCTGGTTTTTATCAGTTTCGGCGGCCTTAATAAGGTAGTAAATATTGCCGAGGAAGTCAGAGAGCCCGGCAGAAATTTGCCGCTTGGTGTTCTTATTGCCTGGCTTGTTGTTACTCTTTTTTATCTTGGTGTTGTCATAATTACAGTTGGTGTTGTTGACGGGAACGAGCTTGAAGGACATCTTATGCCGCTTTCGCTGGCGGCATCAAAGTTTATGTCGATACCGGGTCTTGTTTTGCTCGGTGTTGCAGCTCTTGCAGCCTTTGTCACCACGGCCAATGCGGGGATATTTGCCTCGTCACGCTGCCCGATGGCGATGAGCAGAGACCAGTTACTGCCGCACTTTTTTTCCCGCGTTAGCAAACGGTTTAAAACTCCGCATGTCAGTATATTGATTACGAGCAGTTTTATGATTATCGCTGTTGTTTTTCTCGATGTTGAAATGCTGGCAAAAACAGCTTCAACTCTTTTGATAATTCTCTATATATTTGCCAACGCCAGCGTGATTATAATGCGCGAAAGCAGAATACAGAGCTACAGACCGAAATTCAAATCGCCGCTGTATCCATATCTTAATATCGCAGCAATAGTGATTTACGTTGTTTTAATAATAGATATGGGAGCGGTTCCTTTGTTAATTTGTTTGGGTTTTATTACCCTGAGCGCAAGCTGGTACTTTTTCTATGCTTCCAATAGGACCAGCAGGGCATCTGCTGTTATGCATGTTGTAGAGCGTATTACCGACCGGGAATTGAAGACTGTCACCCTTGAAAATGAGCTTAGAGATATTCTGATAGAGCGTGACGAAATTATTGAAGACCGCTTTGATAAGCTCATAAAGCAGTGTGAAGTTATCGATATTAAAGGAAGGCAGCCGGCCGAGGATGTCTTCAGGCAGCTTTCTTCAATCCTGGCGGGGAAGCTGGACGTCAATGAGTACGTGCTCTTTGAGAAATTTCTGCACCGGGAAGAGCAGGGCTCGACGATTGTTCAGCCGGGCTTTGCGATACCGCATATAATAGTTGATGGCGAGAAGAAGTTCGACATTGTCGTTGTCCGCTCTATTGACGGCATCGATTTTCCACACGCCGATGTCCCGATTAAGATAATGTTTGTACTTGCCGGCAGTAAAGATGAGAGAAATTATCATCTCAGGGCCCTTATGGCAATAGCACAGATTGCTCAGGAAAAGGATTTTGAAAACCAGTGGTTGACTGCGCGGGATGCCGCCAGTATAAGGAATTTAATCCTGCTCTCAAAACGCCAGAGAGACATCAACCTCGGTTAACCTGAACGAATTATTCGAGCATATCAAGAACGATTCGGGCGACGTTCCCGGAAGCATTGCCTTTGAGTGGTTTCGTCAGCTCAATAAGCTCACTGCTGAGTTGTGAGAGTTTGTTTCTATCTTCCAAAAGCTGCTCGATACTTTCTACAATCGGCTCTATGGATGCAAAGCACGGCATAAATTCAGGGACAAGCTCTTTTGCTGCGAGGATATTAACCAGTGACAGATATTTTGTCTTTACAATCCATCTGCCGGCAAGCTGCCACAGAATCCTGCTGGACTGATACATAATTACCATAGGACAGGCTGCCGCCGCCACCTGAAGCGTAGCCGAGCCGCTCGCTACTATTGAAAAGTCAGCCCACTTCGCTGTTTCAGTTACGCTGCCTATAGTATATTGACATTCAAAACCCGGAATTTGACCGGCCCTTAAAACAGCCTCTTTTTCTTCATCAACTGCAACGGTCTTAAAGGTGACATTCGGGTATTTGCTTTTCAGCCGAGTTGCGATTTGCTGCATCGGCTGCCACAATGACTTTATCTCAGCAGGACGCGAGCCCGGCATAATGGCAATCCTGGCAGAGGCCGGCTCAAAGCTGCTGTAACTTTTTATGTGAGCTGTCAGCTCGGTATCTAATCCATCGAACAGAGGATTCGAGACAAAAGTTGTGTCAACGCCCCGCCGGCTGAACCAGTCTTCTTCGAAAGGAAGGATGCAGCAGAGCTTGTCGCAGTATCTTCTGAGTTTGCCTATACGCCAGGCCGCCCAGGCCCATAACTGAGGTGCGACATAAAAAACCGTTTTAATGCCCATTTTTTTCGCGGCTTTAGCAACGTGAAAATTGAAAGCGGGCGAATCGCAGACGATGACAAGGTCGATTTTTTTATCCTTAAAAAAGCGTTTGATTTTGCTAATCAGCCTTAAGTATTTGCCGGCCTTGCTGAAAGCTTTATAGGCCATAGCAGCCTCAGCGACGGTGGTTTCGAGCAGTTTACAGCCGGCACCGGCCATCTTGTCACCGCCGACTCCGATAAATTCGATATTGACTTGTTTTTGCCGCAGGGCATCTATCAAAGATGCGCAGTGTGCGTCGGCGCTGTGCTCGGCAGCGCTTAAAAAGATGCGGTACTTTTTATTTGCCTGTTCCATAATAAACCAGTTCGCAATAATAACCCAACAGGACGACAACAGCAACCGCTATTTGCTCAGTGTCGTCTGAAACTATTTTTTAGGTTTATAATTTTATATTTTATCGGACGAAGGTATAAAAGCCCAAGTTAGAAGCTTTGACAGTATAAATTAGTTTGACCGGCAAGGCTGAATTTGCGATGATATATTTTTGTTTGACTTACCAATGTTGTGTACTTTTTGAGCTTGTTTTTGTCCAAGATAGGAGAACGCAGGTGTCAGAGGCGTTAAGTCCGGATATATATGCTTCGAACAGCTCGGTCAAAATCGATGACAGCACACTTGTTGAGCTGAGCAAACACGGGGACTCTGTTGCTCTGGAAAGGCTTATTCTCAGGTATCAGAACCGCATTTATAACGTTATTTTCAAAATTTGTGCAAATCCTGATGATGCTGCGGAACTTACGCA
>CAYNDE010000038.1:0-13339 GCA_964395535.1 uncultured Pirellulales bacterium | reverse complement strand
CAGTATAAACCATTTCAATAACGCCGGGCTTAAAAAGGTTTTCAATGAGAAAATTGTCGCGGACTTCCTGCGTTGTCATTCTGCTGAATCGAACAGGGTCAGGTGTATATCGTACTTCCATTATATTTCCTTTCCGAGATTAATCTGCAAACTCAATAATGACAGGATTATCAATTCTCTGCTTGAAATTTTTAAGGTACTGTTTCCACTGTTCGAATGTTTTGAAATCCTTGTTTTCATTCCAGCAGGAGCCGGCATAATAGATGAGCGGTTTTTGTATCGGCTGATTCACAATCATCAACAAATGACTGTCCGCCTCTGTCGTATCTGTTTGAGTGCCTTTGCCGAATACAACACCGCAGCCCATCATCCCGTTGTTTGCATCTGCGGGAAGCCAGTAGCCTGTTATATTCTTTGTCTCTGTAAACTTTTCATTACTGCTGTCTCGCAGGATAATTCCTGCGGCGACTGACAACTGCTGTGTATCGTCACTGCTGTAAGTGCATTCAATTTTATTCAGGTTGCTGCCCAGGTCAATTGAGATTCGTTTTTTCTCACTTACGGTTTCTGAGCCTGCTTTCCAGGCAGCGTAAGTCAGCTCGAAGACAGAACGAATCGGACCATTAGCAAGAACTTTCCACTCTTTGAAATTCCTTGGCAGAACCACTTTACCGTTAACAAAGGGAGCCATACCGCCGCAGCCGAGAGTATTTCCGACCGAATAAAAATCACCGCCCTCGCCGTGGTTTTCATGATAATGACCGTCTTTGTAGAATTTGTCTATAACAGGATATGAAACACACTTGCCCCACGCATCAATACCGCACGTAATCGTCTCATCTTCAAGTGCCGGCCCATACATTCGAAATGCAACCTTATCATTTTCCCAGGCAAAATCATCTTTCCGCTCCGGAACGAACCGGCAGTACGTCTTTGTTTTCGAGGCTGGCCTGAGAAGTTCTTGCGGCTGCTTCATAATCCAGAAAGTTTTTCTTTCACCGGGTGCAAGATTTATCTGGAAAAGCAATTGCGAATTTTCTCCATCGTCTGTCACTTGTGTTACAAGCAAATGGTTTGTCCTGAAATCAAAGACAGCGACATTGTCTTTAGTCAAGCAGGGAACTGCTTTTTTAACTTCAGACCAGGGCAAACTGATAGTCTCATTGTCTCTGAAATCAATAATTGGATTGGTAACAGTAATTTTTTTAACAGGAGAACCTTTTCGGACTGCGATTTTATAAACTTCACTTCCTGCCAGGAGAAAGGCGCCGACGCCATAGATGTCCGTTTGTTCTGCCTTGACCTTACGCGGGTCGGCACCGATGAGCTGGATATAGCCGAGCTTGCCGTCGGGATGCACACAACCAACGAGTCCCTGCCAGGCTTTTATCACTGAAGGGGTGTAAGTCTTTTCGTCGAGGTAACCGTTATTGATTCCCCACGCCAGGCCATAACAGTAAAAGCCTGAGCCGCTGGCTTCTTTAAATGGATAACTTTCAGGGTCTAAAAGGCTGGAATGCCAGAGACCTTCCTGTGGCTGGATTTCTGCAATTTTAGCTGCCATTTCTTTATAAAGCTTTTCATAGCGCGGCCTGTCTTTGAAGTCTTTAGGCATCACCTCAAGCACACGCACCAGGCCGGCGAAGACCCAGCCGTTGCCGCGAGACCAGAATACCTTTTTGCCATTGGCTTCACGTTTGTCAAAATAGCTCTCATCTCGAAAATACAAATGTTCGTTGGCATCATAAAGATAATCGGTTGTGTACCACCACTCCTCTTTCATAAATTCAAGATACTTTTTTTCGCCTGTGACGGCTGCCAGCTTAGCCCAGACAGGCGGGCCCATAAACAAAGCATCACACCACCACCAGCGGTCCTTGTCCTGCTGTTCGTTGATATGAAGGCTGACTGTGGAACGGTTATCAAGGATATAGTCAAAGCGATTTTTGACCGCCCGAATCATATTGGGGTCTTTATGCTTTTTGTACATTTCGATATACATCTGTCCAACGCAGTGGTCGTCAGCATGGAATCTGCGCCTATTCAGCCGCCAGTTATTCTTTTGGCCAAACTCAATCAATGCTTTATCATATTTGTCGGCATCGGCCATCTGTGCCCAGGCACTCAGACCTGCAAATAGTGCCCCATAAGTCCAGTCTCTTGTGTCGTGCCTGCTCGGATTGGCTAATTGCCAGTCCGCCACTTTTGCCATAATAGATTTTATCCGTTCGGGCTGCATCTGTTCCGGCATCTCAACAGATTGCTGTCCAATTGCGCAGCCGGATGATAGCGTTAAAACAAGGATTAATAGACACCCGGTTCTGATTTCCATAACACGACTCCTTAAAAAACTGTATACATCATATCCAGAGGGTGCCTACGCTATTTTATCTGTGAATATGAGTTTTACAAGCCTAAAGATAGTCTCCGGTATCGATTTTAATATTGATTTATTCTCAAAATTCATATAAATTTCAATCTGAATAAAAGCTGAAGAATTTTACACAAATCTTTGCAAATAAACAAAGATACAATCAGAGGAAATTAAGAAATGAAAAAAGTTTTTTTTATGTTTTGTTGTGCGATGATTATCTCGTTTGCTGCATCCTGCAGCACTCTGTCGGCATCTGCTCGAAATAAGCCTTTATCCTTTTATGACCCACAGGTAAAAGAGCTGCTTTCAAAAATGACACTCGATGAGAAAATCGGTCAGATGACCCAAGCTGAGCACGGAGGGCTCAAGGATATAACAGATGTTGAGAAGTATTATCTCGGCTCGATTCTCAGCGGCGGGGGCGCCGACCCCAATAAGGGAAATAGCCTTTCAGCCTGGACTGACCTCTATGATAGTTATCAGAAACAGGCAATAAAAACCCGGCTCGGTATCCCGCTTCTCTATGGAATTGATGCTGTTCACGGGCATAGTAATGTCACCGGTGCGGTGATTTTTCCTCACAATATAGGTCTCGGCTGTACAAGAGACCCTGAGCTGGTTGAAAAAATCGCACGTATTACTGCTCTTGAAGTCCGAGCTACCGGAATTAACTGGACATTTTCTCCCTGCGTAACGGTTCCGCAGGACATTCGCTGGGGCAGAACTTATGAAGGTTTTTCTGAAAATTCAGAGCTTGTAAAAATCCTTGGCGAAGCAGCCGTTCGTGGTTACCAGGGCTCTGATTTGAGCAGCCCGCTTTCGATTCTCGCCTGCGCCAAACATTTCGCCGGCGACGGCGGAACCGAATTCGGCTCGGCAAAACAAACAAAAATGCTCGACCAGGGTGACACACGCGTTGCCGAACAGACGTTTCGTAAAATTCATATTTTGCCTTACGTATCAGCCGTCCGCGCAGGTGTCGGCTCCATTATGCCCTCATACAGTAGTTGGAACAGCCTGAAATGCTCCGCTAATAAACATCTGCTGACGGAAATACTTAAAGAAGAGTTAGGTTTTGAGGGCTTTCTGATTTCCGACTACACTGCAATTGGCCAAATAGACCCTGATTACAAAACTGCCGTTGAGAAATCAATAAACGCGGGTATGGATATGGCTATGGAGCCGCGAAGGTACCGCGAGTTTATAAAAAATCTCAAAGAGCTGGTCGAAGAGGGCAAAGTACCAATCTCGCGTATCGACGATGCAGTAACACGAATCCTGAGAGTGAAATTTGCTATGGGACTTATGGACGAAAACACTATTGTTTTCGCAGACAGAAGCTTGCATAAACAGTTTGGCTCAGATGAGCATAGAGAAATCGCACGTCAGGCGGTTCGCAAATCTCTAGTATTGCTAAAGAACAATAATAATACTTTACCGATTTCAAAGAAGGTTAAGCGTATTCACATTAGCGGTAAAAGCGCAAACGATATCGGCAACCAGTGTGGCGGCTGGACAATTCACTGGCAGGGCAGAAGTGGCGATGTGACAACGGGAGGTACCACGGTTCTGCAGGCTATAAAGAACACTGTATCGGCTCAAACAGAGGTAACTTTTTCGCAGGACGGCACATCAGCAGAAGGTGCTGATATTGGTATTGTTGTTATAGGCGAGAGGCCTTACGCCGAAGGTCCCGGCGATACAGCCAATCCCGTCCTTTCGAAAGAAGATATTGATGCTGTTTCTAATCTGAAGAAAGCAGGTATTCCGGTGGTTGTAATTCTTTTCTCAGGCCGGCCTATTATTATAAATGATGTGCTTGAGCAGGCTGATGCGTTTATCGCTGCGTGGCTGCCTGGAACGGAAGGGCAGGGTATAGCCGATGTTCTATTCGGCGATTATAAACCGACCGGAAAACTTTCATATACCTGGCCTCGCTCGGTTTCGCAGATTCCGATTCATACCTCTGACAGCAATGATGAGCCGCTTTTCAAATACGGTTTCGGCCTGACATATTAAAGAAACACTCATACCACACTTAAAAATAACCATTCTTTTTTTTGGTAATTTCGCTGATTTATGATAAGATTATTTTTATGAAGCTGATTTTAAAATTGTATTTCAGGTACGTGTTTTTTGCTCTGCTTTTCTCATTCTTTTTATCTTGCGCTGCCATTGTTGAGACACCTGTTAGAAATGAAATATTCGAGAATTTCAAGAATCCGCCTAAGGATTATTCCATTATCCCTCTGTGGTCATGGAACGGTACTCTGGAACCGAATGAATTGAAAAGGCAGATTGACCTGATGATGGAAAAAGGTGTTTACGGCGCCTTTATGCACGCACGCGCAGGCATCGATAAAGGCCAAACACCGTATTTTTCAGAAGGCTGGTGGAAGGCTGTTGAAACAGCCGTCGAATATTCAAACAAGAAAGGCTTTCTCGCCTGTCTGTACGATGAAGATAAATGGCCCAGCGGCAGTGCAGGCGGCCGAACACTCGAACGTAATCCAAAGGAATTTGTCAAAAAAGGTTTGCGATACGATACCACCCGTATTACGGGTACTGCTAACTACAACGTACCTTCTTCAGATGCCTTGAAGGTCTTTGCCGTGCAGCTTAGAGGCAGCGATAGATTCAGGGCTTCTTCTCAAAGGGACATTACCGACCTTAAAGGCAGTACCTTCAGAGTTCCCCGCGGCGATTGGGCAATCTTGACATTTACAATGATTGAAGACCGTGACAGGCAGATCGATTATCTCGACCCGAATGCTGTCGCCGCTTTTATTGATATCACCCACGAGGAATACTTTCGGCATTTCGGCAAATACTTTGGAAATACTATACCGGGTGTATTTTTCGATGAAATATTTTTCAGGCCGAACGGGAATAATATCCTGCCCTGGACCGATGACCTTGCTCAAACCTTCCAAAAAAGAAAAGGGTACGAACTGCTCAACAATTTACCTTCGCTTGTTCTTGAAAGCGAGAATACTGCTCGTGTGAATTACGATTTTCTCGATGAAGTGTCCGAAAGGTACTATAAAGCCTGGTTCGAACAATATACATCGTGGTGCGAGAAACACAATATCTGGGTGACAGGACATACCGAAGAATACCTCGATGCATATAAACGGCAGGGCGATTATATCAAAACGATTGGCAGCATATCCCGCCCAGCCACGGACAACGAGGAGTTCCGCTACGGTTTCCCGCGTTATATCGATTCGTTCAAGCTCAAGCAGGTGGCCAGTGCCGCCCATCTTCACGGAAGGAAACGGGTTGGGGTGGAGGCAATGGGTGGCGGAGGTTATATGATTACGCCGGAGGAATACCGCTACGGTTTTGCACGGTTCGGCGTGTGCGGCCTGAACTTTTTCATTCCCCATTTATTTCATTATTCACTGGACACAGCCGAAGCCATTGAAGACTGGCCGCCAAGCTGGTTCTTTAGAAATCCTTACTGGAAATATTTTAAACCCCTGGCCGACTACGGCAGAAGAATCTCTTTTATGAATTCGCAGGGACATCATATATGCCACGTTGCCCTGCTGAATCCGCTGGCCGACCAATGGATTGCAGGCTACAACCAGGATTCTGATACACACTATTTCATTGAGGTCCAGGATATTTTGCTGAACAGCCTTATCGATTATGATATCATAAATCCCGATTCACTGGTCGCTGCCGATTGTACCGATGGAAAAATCAAACTGCACGATGAAGCTTATTCTGTCCTGGTTCTTCCTTCTTTAAATATGGTTACCCGTGAAATGGCAGAAAAAATAAAAGGATTTGTTGATAACGGCGGCGTTGTTGTCGCTCTCGGAAAAATCCCCGGAATACTCAGCCGCCCGGACGAAGAAAACCCAGTCAGTATGTCACAGCTATTCGGCATTGACTCAAGATATGCCCGTGGAGAGTATTATCATGTTGACATAAAAAGTTATAAGCCCTACACGAGCAAAGAAAACGATAAAGGCGGATGCGCATATTTTTCCAGCAGGATGGTCAATCTTCCATTGATTGCCAAACAACATATTCCAGATGAAATCCGGATCATTTCAGGCGATGAGTCTATTCTTCGCTTTCACCAGCGGCGAGCCGGTCAGGTTACCTTCTATTTATTGATGAATGAAAGCAAAACAGATACCCGTTATCATCTTAGTTTTCCCGACTACGGCGTTCCCTATATGCTTGATATTGAAACAGGCGAAGTAACGAAGCTGGATTTTATGGCTAAAGACAACCGTCCTGAGCCTGTCCTTGATTTCAAACCCTGGCAGGCCTTTTACCTTGCATTTGTCCCCTGTGATAAACCGACACAGGATGTTGATATTTTGGCCTCTGAGACCGAAAGCCGGCAGAATACCGAAAGGCAGCAATCCGTAGATTTGGATGGATTATGGAATTTTATGCCTATCGATAAACAAATCGACGATGTGTGGACTGACAAAATCAGCGAAGAGACACTGGATATACCGGTTATGAAGTTCTATACCGTTTTTGATGAGCAGAATGATGATATGAAGCTTGCTGGTTACGACGACAGTCAATGGGCAACCGTTAAACTGACCGACAGGTTCAGCCGACTCAAGGGCGGCGAAAGGTATCTGAGCACCTGGAACGCCTGTCAAATCGTAAGTTTCGACACGAGCCATCATTTTCCTTCTCTCGGCGGCGATACAGCGGTATTTAAAAAAACTGTAAACATCGAAGGTGACATCAAGAGTGCTTCGTTAACCGTAGTCGCCGACCCTTCATTTCGTTTGCTCATCAATAATCAAGAGGCCGGTGAGGCTCGCGGTTTCTCAGAAGCACACAGCTTTGACATCGCTTCATTTTTGAAAACAGGTGAAAATTCTTTTAAAATAGAAGTACCGAGAAATAAAGGTTTGCTTGTTGAAGGCTATATACAGACGACAAAAGCACGATACCTTATTCTCTCAAACAAAACTTGGACAGTCGAGCTTAATAGAGGTACAGAAGAGCCTCTTGAAATCTGCAAACCACCGATGGGCAGTCTCGGGCAAGCGGCGTTCCCCGGCAGGTCAATCCAATATCCAGTAACAGGCTGGTACAGACAGGTTTTGCCGGCCGGCACACAAAGAATAATCCTACCTGAATACTCGGGACAACTGACCTTTTATATAAATGGAGAGCTGATCAAAGCGGCTAAAGGCATAATAGATTTAAGCGGATTGAAAGAGCACACGGGGACTGTTCTGGCGGTTAAATGCATATTTTCTCAATTGTCAGACGGATTGAAGGAACCGCTTAAAGTGGTTTGCAGGACGGAACCTGTAAAGCTGGCAAGCTGGAATGAGTATGGGCTAAGCTGGTTCACAGGACGCGGAATTTATTCGAAAGAAATCAGCCTTACTGAAGATTATATCAGTCCTGATACAAAGATTATTCTTGACCTCGGCAAAGTCAACTGGTTTGTCGAACTCTGGGTCAACGATAAGCTGGTCAAATATTTTCCCTGGGGTGAGTTTTCAGCTGACGTTACCGACTATGTAAAACCGGGTATGAATAAAATTTCTGTTATTGTCTCAAATCTCAGAGCCAATGAAACCTATTGGAACACTCCGGACGAGATGCTTGAAAACGCACGTGCCAGATGGTGGCATCAGGGAGCAACAGACCGTGAAAGGCAGCGCCTCGAATCAGGCTTGTTCGGGCCGGTGCGTTTGATTTACTATAAACAGAATGAAAATAAATCAGCTGGTTTATAAATAGTTCCGTTCAAAATAATTAAAGGAGTGTGTTACTATGGTGCTTAATAAGATAACTCGGCATTTAAAATTCTTCTACTTTTTTCTACTTATTATTTCTGTCTTGAGCATTAGTGGATGCACAACAGGTGAACTTCATTTCTATGCCGGACCACGGCAAATGTCAGCACTTTTGGAATGGGATTTTTGTCAGGACGAAACACCTGACGGAAACACGCCCACACCGCCGCAGCAGGCTGACTGGACAAAACTTACAATTCCCCATGTGTTTCGCCAGTCGGGCCTGCCTGATGAATCAGCCGGCTGGTATCGCAGAAAATTCAAGGCTGCTGGTGATAAAGGCAGGCGTTTCTATCTTTATATTGAAGGTGCTGCCACGGTCAAAGACGTTTTTGTTAACGGCCAGCACGTTGGTAAACATCGAGGTGCTTACACAGCCGCTGCCTTTGACCTGACGCCAGCCGTTAAGTTTGGAAAAACCAATACGTTGCTGCTGCGTGTAAGTAACCGCGATAGCGAGTCTGCAGACTGTCTGTCCCGCTCAACGCTTTATTATGTCAATGGTGGTCTTTACCGCAAGGCCTGGCTTATAAAAACCGGCGCAGTTCATATCTTTCCCGACCTCGGCTCTTGTGGTGTTTACATTACACCGTCGGACATTTCTGATGACCGGGCTGTGCTTAACGTGCGCACCGTGGTTTATAACCCGCTTGAGAAATCAGTCGAAGTTACCGTGCGTCATATCGTTACCGGACCTGGTGGTATGCAGTATGTGCGCTTCGAGAAACAGAAAAAACTTGAGCCAAACGAAAAGGTTGTGCTCAGCGCAAGCGGCGTCATTAAAAATCCCAGGTTTTGGGATATTTACCAGCCCAATCTTTATACCGTACGCACCGAATTGCTGGCCGATGGTAAGCTCAGCGACGTGGTCACAGAACATGCAGGTTTGCGCACCATCGCTGTCAAGGACAATAAGTTTTACCTTAACGGCCGGGAGTTGCTCGTTCGCGGAGTTAATAAGCACCATCAAAGCGAGCACAGCTGGAACGCTTTGACAGACGATGAATTGTCTCGTGAATGGGATATGATGTGCGATATGGGTGTCAACACCGTTCGTCTCGCTCATTACCCGCACAGCCGACTTGAATACTCAATCGCCGATAAACGCGGCATCGCCGTGTGGGCTGAAAACGGCCTTGCCGGCCAACTCTGGAACGACCAGGGCAACGAAGAAAAGACTGTAACAGTGGATGGTGAGCGCATCACACGCGAGATGGTGCGGCAGAACTATAATCATCCCAGCATTCTTTTCTGGAGCAGCGGTAATGAAACCATTCAGGAAGTTGCCTCGCGATACGCTGAGGTTATTCGCGAGGAAGACTCAAGCCGGCTGGTGACATTCGCAGCCAACCGCAATAATCCGGAACACACTGACTTCGTCGCCTTCAATACCTACGATGGCTGGTACGGAGGACATTACACGGATTTCAACGACCGCAGCAAAAATACCTTTGTCTCGGAAACCGGTGCCGGCTCCTGGGTAACTCATCACATACCTTACGGTATGATTAAGTGGACCGTGGACAAATTCGAGCCGGAGGAATATGCAGGTATGTTTGCCGAGTATCGTCTCCAGACCGTCTGCATCGATGATGCTGAAAACAGGCCGATGTTTTTATGGTGGAACTTCCGCGAATTCTATAATCTGAAATTCAAAAAGAACCGCAACACCAAGGGAATTATCACACTCGCAGGTATGCCCAAGGACATCTATTATCTTTTTCAGGCATTTTATGGTTCCGAACAGCCTGTTCTTCACATTTGCGGCCGTCACCATTTCCTGCGACAGACCCCGGCGGATAACGGCATCAAGGTTTACTCTGATGCCTCGGAAGTCGAACTTGTACTCAACGGCGTCAGCCAGGGCAAACACAAAAACGGCGACTACCGATTACCTGATAGTGAAAAAAGACAGCGCGGTGGTGTTGCGACAATTATCACCGGCATCGATGTTAACAACGTGTTCTTCTGGAAGGCTCCACTACAGCCGGGACGAAATTTAATTAAGGCACTCGACAGCAGGGGATTTAGTAAAAGTATGGTCATTTACCAAAAGCCTGCCGGCGGCCCTGTGCCGGCAGACAATAATTCCCTCGTCGCCGATTTGAAAAACTCCAATCCTGACAATCCAGCCGTATTTATCGACCGTCCTGTTGAAAGTCAGGGTCCATTTTACTACGATGTTGACGGTTCTTCAGACAACACATTTGATACACTGCCGAGGCAGGTCGTAGGAGCATCCTGGATTGCTACGCGCCGTATGAGCGATGCAAAAATGAAAACAGACCTGTCTTTCCGATTGAATGACAATGCCACTGTTTATGTTCTCTATTCAACGGGTACTTTCCCAAAAATTACTTTAAGAAAACCTGACGAAGAAACACAAAATGCGGCTGAGGCTCTCAAGGAAGCGATTGCGTTAGCTGGCTTTCGAGACACAGGTATTGAAACCACCTGGCGAGGTCATGACTGCGTCCTTGCAGACTGCTGCCTGTTGAGCCGGAAAGCTAAAGCCGACGAGATAATAACCATTCCCGGTCAAACGCTGGACTATGTTATTTTAATTAAATAATAATCTCATTATATACGAAGCACTAAAATTTATTTGGTTATAAGTACTTATTTAGCAAGTGCTTATACCACTCACATATTTTTCCGCTTGACTTATATCTAAAATTTGCCGAAAATGATTATGAACATATGTTCATAATTGGAGTATCTGAATATTATGCCGAGACCCTGTAAAAATCGATTCATTTCGGGCTGGCCTGTTTCGATTGTATATAAACCGGCCGGGATTCCAGCAAGGACGTTAGAGTGGCTCAGTCTTGGATTAGACGAGTTCGAAACTATACGTCTGCTTGATTATCAGGGGCTTGATCAGGAAAAGGTTGCTGTACTAATGGGTATTTCGCGACCAACAGTTACCCGTATCTATGCAGAAGCGCGTAAAAAGATTGCACAGGCGTTAACCGAAGGTAAGGCAATATGCATTGAAGGAGGACCCATCGAAAGTGCTGGTTTGCCGCGAATCCCACAGGGTATTCAGAGGGGCCGTCGAGGTGGGCGACGATGGCGCGGTGGCCGAGGTCAGTAAAGTATTGAAAGGAAAGATAAATGAAAATTGCGATAACGGCACAAGGGCAGGATTTATCAAGTCAGCTTGACACCAGGTTCGGACGAGCAAAGTGGCTGATTGTATATGATACTGAAACAGATTCATTCCAGGCTACCGATAATACAGTAAATCTGAATGCCGTTTCAGGAGCGGGCATACAGACTGCCCAAAACGTGGCTAATCTTGGAGTTGAAGCGGTGATAACCGGTAATGTCGGCCCCAATGCTTTTAAGACACTAAACGCAGCTGGGATAAAGATATTTTTAGCTGAAATACAGACGGTTCAGGAAGTGATTGATTTATTCAAGGCGGGAAAGTTGAGAGAAGTAGATAATGCCAATGTTGAGGGACATTGGATTTAAGTATTTTTGTAGGGTAGAAAAATGCGAACGTTTTTAGATTGTATTCCCTGTTTTATTCGCCAGGCACTCGATGCTGCAAGATTGGCAACTGATGATAAGCAGATTCATGAGCAGGTGGTGCGAGAGGTTCTTGCTCTTGCAAATAAATTGGACATAAGTCAGAGCCCGCCGTTGATGGGACAGAAGATACATCGGTTAATTAGAAAACTGGTGGGTGTGGAGGATCCATATTGCAAGGTAAAAAGTGAGTTTAATGAGTTCGCGCTGAAATTATATCCTAAACTGCGGAAATTGATTATTGAATCTGAAAAACCGCTTGAAACATCAATTCGTTTGGCTATTGCTGGGAACATTATTGATTTTGGAGTCAATAGTAAATTGAAAAAGGCAGATATTGATGCGGCAATCAGCGAATGTATGGACAAAGATCTCTCTGCCGTTGGGTTTGACTTTTTCCGGGAAGCTGTAACCAAAGCCCGGGATATTCTTTATATTGCAGATAATGCCGGCGAGATTGTTTTTGACCGTTTGCTGATCGAGCAAATGCCAATAGAAAAGATTACTGTGGTCGTGAAAGGCTCGCCTGTAATAAATGATGCCACAATGGAAGATGCGATACTTGCCGGTTTACCTAAAATTGTTGAAGTAATCGATAACGGTTCAGATGCACCCGGGACAATTCTGGAAAGTTGCTCTCAGACTTTTAGGGGTCGTTTTGATAATGCAGATTTAATTATCGCCAAGGGACAGGGCAATTATGAAACTCTCAGCAATGTAGGCAAGAACATTTTTTTCATACTGAAAGCTAAATGTCCTGTTATTGCCAATGATATTGGCTGTGAAGTTGGCGAAATGATTTTGAGAAGAAACCAAAATTATAGTGATGCGGTTGATTTAGTTAAGGAGGCCGAATAGATGCCAAGATTTGATGGTACAGGGCCCTTAGGTCAAGGACCAATGACAGGGCGAGGTCTTGGGTTTTGCGCTTTGACAACTTTCGAAGAAAATGCAGGCCAGGTGAAAGGTTTTGCGGGATTACAGAGTGTACCCGTTGGCCAAAAAGTTAAGAATTTTGAAAATACTGGAAAGGAGGTGAATAATATGCCACTTGGAGATGGAACAGGTCCAGCCGGTATGGGGCCGATGACTGGAAGAGCCGCTGGTTTCTGTGCTGGCTATCCAGTGCCAGGATATATGAACCCTGCTGTGGGTGGAGCTGGTTTCTACGGTGCCGGCGCGCCGGCAGTCGGGCCATATGGTGCCGGTTATGGTATGCCTTATAGCGGCAGAGTCAATCCGTGGCTTCGCAGAGGCTTTGGTTTTGGCCGAGGTTTCGGTCGAGGCAGAGGCTGGGGCCGTGGTCGCGGCAGAGGCAGATTTGGATATTGGTAGTAGATTCAAATTAGCAATTAACTCCTCAGGAGTTAATTGCAGAAAGGATGGTTATTATGCCAAGAGGTGACGGTACAGGGCCTACCGGCCGGGGTCGCGGAACAGGCCGAGGCAGAGGCCAGGGTCAAGGCCGGGGCAGGATGGGTGGACCATTTAAAGCAGGGCCGGGCGGAAATTGTGTCTGTCCAAACTGCGGAGCAGCAGTCGCTCATGCTGTCGGACAGCCCTGTAATGCAAGAAGTTGTCCTAAGTGTGGTACGAAAATGACAAGAAGTTAACATTTTTTGAAAGGAGA
>CAYNDE010000037.1:0-13426 GCA_964395535.1 uncultured Pirellulales bacterium | reverse complement strand
AGCGTTTTATAAAAGCCAATGTTAGAAAATAATAGGTAAACGTCCCCTATTATTTTAACAAAAATAGGTAAACGTCCCCTATTATTTTGAGGTACGAGCAGTTTTCAAGCCCTCAAGTGGAGTTGCATTGTGATTGGACATTGAACTCGCATCAATCATGGTCGTGTAAATCAGGATATGGAAACGTTGCCCATCTTCTGATTCCGCATCAAACTGATCGGTGAGTTCTTCCCATTTCTTGGACATCGTTTATCTCCCATTTTCTTCTCACAGCCTAACATAATAATATCCAACACTTTTTGTTGCCAATTTGTTCGCTGCTTAGTCTCAATTTTCATATCTCGTATCCTTCGACTGCGCTCAGGACAGGTCTCGTGAAGCGTATCTCTTTAAGGTCAATTTATTTTAAGTTTTTTCGAGGAAGCTTTGAGCTGACGGGTGTTTTGACAAAATAACAGAAAAGAAGGGAAAAAGCAAAAGAAATTTTAGTGGATTAGAGAATTAGAGGATTGGTGAATTGGTTAATTACGAGTATCCAGTATCAAGAATCCAGTATCCAGCGTCTTGTGAAGTGTGACTTGTTCACTTCTTTTCTCAGCGACCTCTGTGGTGAAAAGAAAAATAGTCGCCGTCCGTCTTCGCCAAGACTACGGAGGACAAAGATGGCGGATGAAATTTAAGATTTGAGATTTAAGATTTGAAAGCAACCCTGCCACGTGGTGGCAGGGCTAACCAAAGTCGACGGACAAGTCTGCGGACAAGTCTGTGATTAAATAATTGGTGTTATTTCGTTTAATTTCGTGGTTAAAAATCAACGTGTTTGTTTTAGGGCTTTTTTAGAAAGCCGACAGTCGATTCCATAATCCTGTCGTAGAGAGCATCAGGCCTGGATTCTGCGGTCTGATGTTTGAGGTCTTCAAGATTGGCCCGGCAGAAATGACAGCCGACAGTATTAAGATGAAAATCAACATAATCGTGCCAGTCTTTCTCCAGTGTCCCCAAAAGATAAGCACCAACTGTGCTGCGCTTCGGGCAACTGAGGCGCTTGAGGCGCCACAGCTCGGTGAGCAGGTTCTCAAAATCAGCAGAGTCACGGTCAAAAGAGAAATTTGTACCTTCGATGAACTTGTGAATCTGCCTTATCGAGCGGTGCTTGGTAACGGCTATATGATTTTGACTCAGGTTAAGAATTTCAGCGATATTTTTGTTCGGCAGCTGACAATAGAAAATCAGCTCTATAATTTTCAATTCCCCAAATGCGAGAGACTTTTTATGGCCGCTGAGCAGCTCTTTCAAGGCATCGGCAAGTATCTGACGCTGTATAACAAGCTGCTCATCTCTTCTGGCATACCAGCTCACGGTCGGCCCTGCCGCAGCAACAGTATCAAAAGCATCTATGTTTTTTTCACTGTCAGAATTGTAATAAACATCCTGAATAAGACAGATATTTGCAGAATTTTTCTTGCGGTAAGAATCGACAATCTTTCTTCGAAGAAGAACGAACAAATAGGTTTCAAGGCTGCAATCCTGACGGAAAGCGTTCATAGTCTTAAGAAATGCGACGAAGGTTTCCTGAACAATATCTTCACAGTCGGCGCGCTGAGGCAGTTTTGCCCGCGCAAATGAGAGCAGCCGGCCCTGGAATCTTTCAACCAGTTGCGCCCAGGCACTTTGGCTTCCCCTGCGTATCTGCTCAAGCAGATAGGATTCGGCCTTTGCGATACGGCTCATAAAAGTTCAAGCCTGTAACAAATTTTTCAGGTTAAAAATAAATATATCAAAAAAGCTCCCCCAATCACGGAAACCAATGCAGCAACCTTCAAGGCGAGAGAATAATAACCCCTGGTGGCGGCATCCAGGAAAAGATAGAGAACAGCTATTAATATTACCAGGCCGCCAATCGAAAAAAAATGACGAAGCAAAGAGGCCCTCATAGAACCGAGCTGCATTTTTTTATGCAGCTTTAACTGGTTTATCTTTTTCGGTGAGATATCTACTAAAAGAGCCTGACGGTATACCGGGCCGGAAGAAGTTTGCAGGGATTGCGTAAATTTATCGATAATCAAAGAATTATTAAGAATATCAGAAGCAGTTATTTTGAAATCTTCAAGCAAAGGCAAGGAACGGCTCGCAAGCTCCTTAAATATAGAAGTAATCTTTTGACAGGCGTCATCGACGGCCTGCTGGTAGGCCTGAGCCTGGTTCGTGCAGGATTCTCGAGAGCGGGCTATAATCAGATTTACATCCTGATTTTTATTAAGCAAATCAGAAAAATTTTCAAGCCAGGATTTCTCTGCGAAATCAACAGTTTTGGTCAATCGGCCGCCAGAGCCTGAGATTTGTGCAACGAGTGTGCCGCTGCGACAATTCACCTGAACATTATTAGCAATTTCCAAACTGGAATTTTTGATTTGAGCCTTTTCAAGTTTTACTATTACAGTATTGCCGTCGGCTCTTTCTATAGGCTCTTGCATAACTTTACTGTGTACAAAGACCTCCGTAGTCTCATTTTCTTTTCGCAACTGCTCCGCTAAGACATTCGAGGCAGGTACACTTACTCCGTCCTCTCGAACATCGCTATATATATGTATTATTGAAGGTGTGTTCTTGTCGCCAACAACTTCAGCGAAATCTTCTGATATTTGTTTTCCGAGAGCCCTGGCTGCTGAGGCAACTGAGGAGTACACATCAGCGGCGAATTGCTCTTCAACACCGCTCATCCATACCAATGGCAGGTCATCAGCACTGCTCTGAATCACATCGTTATAAGTGTCACTACTGATAAACGTATAAGTCACAATCAATACAACACATACTGACAAGGCTATTATAATCAGATACTTAAGCATCTCAATTTGTCCCCTGTTTATAGTAAGTGGTTTTTAAGTGGGTCTGCGTCTTTTTTGGCGGCCAGGCGAGGATGATTACCGAGATAATAAAAATTATGGCGGCAATAATAGCAGCTTCAGAATGTGAATAACTAAAGAGCTTTTCAAGTGCCGGACCGGTCTGGCCTGCATTTAGCAGCTCAACAACGCCTGACTGCGAATACGCATATTGTGGTATCACATCATTAAAAGTTATCAATGCCAAAAGCAGACCGAGCAAACCAGCCGAGCCGCGTATGATATGAGCGGCACCACTCTTGCGACGGCTGATGATTATAAAAGTAGCGGCGAGCAATAGTATAATATAAGCCACAACAAAACCTATGCTCTCGACAAGCGGCGGCCAGCCGGAATATCCGAACACCTCATCGAGATGCTGTGATAAAGATGGGTTGGGCAGTCCCGCGGCAATTAGCATAGGTAAATGAAGCGCCATTAACATCCCCACAACCAGGGCCAAAAGCAGAAATATATATCCGATACAGGCTGACAGAAAAAAGAATGGATTAGCCGGTTCATACATCGTAGTTTGGACAGCAGGCATAGTGCCGTAAGATGGAGCCGGTGTATATTGTTCAGCAGGCTTTTCCTGACCATCAGCAGCAGGTTCGCTCAGTCCCTCGGACTGTTGATACTGTATATTCAGCTCTTGCTGCTCAGCGACTCGCGCAGAAGCAATTCGGCTTTCGTCGGCCCAGATGAGCAGGCGTCGGCCTGAACCGTCTTTGAAATGTCCGAACAAAATTATAATCATATCTACAAACTGGCCTATACCAAACAGCCCGAATGTCAAAAGCCATATGATTCCTGTGCCAATTTTGCCGACATAAAAACGGTGCAGCCCCCCTACTCCAAAGAAAATACAGCCGCTCAGACCAAGTGCCCAGCTTCGCTTATACGGCGATACGTAACCTTTCTTCCCGGCGGTCGCTTTATTTGCTTTAACGGGAACTTTTGACACCGATTTAACGGCAAAAGGCGAGGCTATTTGCACGGCAAGCAAAGCAGCAGCGGTAACACCTGCTGCAAGAACAGCCTGGGCGTCAAATATCAAGGCGGCTATATAAGCAAAAAATCCTGCCCCGATTACAATATCCAGGTAGATGCGCTTCTTTCTTTCGGGCGAAGTCAATTTCCAAAAATCTACAAATCCTAAAACACCCAGAGATAAAAAAGTCCTGGCATATTGACCTTCTAACAGGGATGGTTCGTTAACCCATATTAAAAACGAAAAAACAGCAGATAACAAAATACCTGCTGCTGCTGTAAACCAGTTGCGCAATTTCCCCGCTTCCAAACCAGCAAGCATATATTTATGTGCCAAAAGAATACCGGTTAATAACCCACAAATCATAAAAAAGCCTAAGAGCCCCGGCAATGCTTCGCCGTAAATCAGTCCGACTCCCAAAGACATCACACAAATTATCAGCAAAGCAAGGAGTCCACGCTGTCCTCCTGTCACCGTATCGACAACAGCACCTTTGCGTGCATTTGCCGGAGTAGTAATATTTCTTACAATCTTATCGCCAATAATACCGATTTTTCTGCCGAGCTGTTCACCAAGTTCTGCCATACCGGCAGATTCTTCCTTTTTTGAACTCTCAGTGTGTCTTACCTTTTTGGCAACACGCTCTGCCACGATTGAAAGCTCCTCTGCGGAGAACTGCGAGACACTATTTCTAATGTGCTCCGAGCCGAAGACATCTTCGACCATCTGCTTTACCGTCTGATAGCGCTCAGCCGGGTCTTTTTCGAGGGCTTTTTTAATCACACGTGCGAACGGCTCTTCTATCCGGCTGACATCCGGCTCGGCAGTCATATGTTTCATCAGGACCTCAGCAGGGCTTGCACCAAAATACGGAACCTGGCCGGTCAGCATTTCATAGAGCAACACTCCAAGAGCGTAGATGTCAATACTCTTATCATAGCAGCCGGCACCGATTTCAGGCGCCATATAATGAACTGTCCCAACAGTGATTGTCTGACCACTGTGCTGGTTTGTGCTTATCGCCTTTGTCAGACCGTAATCACCGATTTTGACATAACCGTTCTCATAGAAAATATTGCTCGGCTTAAGGTCTCTGTGAATGATTCCGCATTCATGCAAAAACGAAAGGCCTTTTGCGATTTCGCGCAGAAAGAACGCTGTTTTTTGAGTCCCGATGCCGTTCGGAGATTCTTTCAAAAGCTCCCTAAGTGACATTCCGGAGACATATTCCATTATGACAAAAGGCTTGCCCTTGTCATTGTATCTAACATCGAAGATGGTAACGAGGTGCGGATTTTTAAGGTTCATACACTGCTTGATACCGCGCAGCTCGATTTGCTCATAATTCTGGACCTCCTTGAGTGCCACCTGTCTGCCGCTGTCACTTACAGCGTAATACACCTCTCCGAAACCGCCACGGCCGGCGGCTCTTTGAACAGTATAACCCTCAAGGGGTTTGTCACCATATTTGTATTTGAATTCCTGCATCGTTACTTTTCTTTATGTTCTGATTCAGCTATCAATAATTTTATCCTTTGAGCTGCATTAATACCAGTGAAAGGTTTCCGGCTTTTACAGGCACATCGAAGGCAAGGGGTTCTCTTGAATCGTGCTGCCGGCCGTTAACGTATATTTGCTCATTAGTTTTGCAGACAAGCCGCCCGTCTTTTGCCAGAAAAGTCATCTTTTCGCTTACCTGCTCTGCTCTTATATGATTACTCAAATCCCTGCCTACAAGAATATCGCGGTCCATCAAAATAACACTTTTTATATCAGGGCGGGCAAGCCTCGCACCGGATATAACGACGGTGGCAGTAGTGCTTGCGGCATTGGGAAGATGAAATTTTAAGCGGCACCTGCTCGACAAAGCGACACTGTCACCATCAACAAGCAGCTTCTCATCGGTCTGTTTATCATTGACAAATACTGCTTTTTGTGCCCGTAGAAAATAATCTTCATCGACTCTCTCGATGGTAAGGACCGGCAGAGAACTATCAGCCATCAATGCCAAATCCGGCCTGATATAAGAGCTTACCGGGCCGATAGTTACAACCGGTTTTGCGAAAACAATGAAAGAGCCGACACCGTCCGCCTGCAGGACAAACCCGTCGGGTAAAAGCTTGCCGGCGCTCTGAGGAACAAGGTCATCTGACATTTGATTCTGCTCCGATTCATTATCTTTATTCAAAGAACCAACAGAACTCGTTTGGGCCTGTTCCGGCTCAATCAGAGCGAGCGGGCCGGTTAAAAGTTGATTTAGAGATTCAGCAGCACTTTGAGCCTTTTCAATCGCTGTATCGAGCCACCGTGCAGTGGGTAAAATCAACTTCACTTTGCGAAGAATCTGAACGGCTGACTGACTTTGTCCCTTCTTTATCAAAATGGAGGCTTTAGCAAGCTCAGAGATAACAAAGGACAATTCTTTTACCCTCGTAGAATCCGGCGATAATTTTTTAAGATTCCCGAGGACAGAACAGGCAAGGTCTGTTCTTCCGCTATTTAGATAATCGACAATTTTCTTCTCAGCCTGCGATTTTATTTTTGCTATTAAATCATCGAACCGGTCGTTCCTGGAATTTGTCAATCGGCTCACTTTTATAATATTAATAGCAGCTTCGATGTCTCCTCGATTCAGGGCCTGCTGTGCGGAAGCAACAACAGCTTCCATCTGCACACGGATAGCAGCAGCCCGGTTCAAAAGTAAATTTGCCCTGCTATCGTCCTCGTTCGCATCGGTTAGCATTTTTTCACCGACAGAAAGCCAGCCGGCTTCGAGATTGCATTTTGCTGTTTGGAGTTTTTGATTCCGATTCTGAAGGTCTTTGCGATTTTGCATAATAACCTGACAAAGGTTTTCTCTCAGCTGGGCAACGTTCGGGTCATTTCCGGCGAGCTTTTCCGCCTTGTTGCAATCGTTCAGTGCCTGTGAGATTCTGCCGGCGTCAAGGTGCAGCTTTGCCCTTTTTATAAGGGCCTTTGACAGTTTGCCGATTAACTTCTGGCCGCTTTTGTGCTGCTGAACATCCTTATCCTGGACGAGCTTGTAGGCTTCGTCGAGCCGGCCGTCAGCTAACGCTACCTGGGCTTGTTTTATTCGAAGAATCAGCATTATTAATACCACCTGAAAGTGTAATTGACGTTGTCAACAGTTTCAGCTTATTCTACCAAAACGTTGATATATTCTCAATAAGCCGTTAAAAATCAGAAGGTTACATCCAATAAACAAAAAGAAAAACGCAACAGAATTATCCAGGATTACCTTTCTGATTTCACCATAGCAGCAATTTGTGAATCCATATCCTCATTATGTTTTTCTTCTGCAGGTGCAAAATACTCATCAACCTGTGCGATAAGCTCTTTTTCGGTGACGATATCAACCGGTACAGTCTGGACAAACAAACTTTCGTGTGCGAGGACTCGCTCGGCAATATCAAGGCGCTTTTTAATCTGGGCTATGAGTTTTTCGGTCTTTGCGAGCTTGCTGTTATCAATATTGATTTTGGAGCCGACGGAAGCTGCCTGTATCAGCCGATGCTGACTTTCAAGCGCGCAGATTTTGTCTGCAAGCAGAGTTTTTTGCGAACGTGTTTGTTCGAGAACCTGCATAGCCGCCTGCAGCGATTTTTCACGGCTTGCCATAAGCCTCTTTTTACTCTCAAAGACAAGCTCAGCCTCCTTAAACCGCTCAAAACGTGCCGACAAATCCAGCTTCAAATCAGCACGTGTATATTTATGGTCACCAAAGCTGTAAGAGGCTTGTTCGACATCAAGAGCATTCCTCAATTTAGCTATTTTTTGTTTCTCTTCCGCAAGGTTATCGCTGTTTCTTTCGATATCCGCCTTCAGTGCTGCGATTTCGACCTCTTCCTGTGCTATCAGGCGTATGTTTGCGTGCATCTCAGGAATGATACGGTCAAGCAGGTCCCTTGCACGTGTTAACTCAAATTCTACAGGGACCGAGTTTTTGACGGCTGTCCTGACTGACTTCGCAGAGCTGTAGGCATAACTAATCAGGTCTTTGCCAAAAAATAGACCTCCGGCAAGGATAAAAACCACACCGCCAATTACCAAAATTTTCAATAATTTAGTAAACATAACCTTACTCCTTAAATTAACACAACTTACATTCACTACGGTTCCAGCCTGTTTTAGGCCACAATAGGGTTGTCGTAGGCTGATTTGATTTGTTGCAAAAAATCTTTAACGAATCTTTGCTTAGGCAGAACTACTGAATTGAGTAAATATACCAATAGTAATTACAATTTTATTTCGATGTGAAAAATTGCTGTGATTTGAAGCTGACTTTTTTATTTAACAGCAACTGCATTCTTTTTCATAGCCAAAGGCCCCTTGAGAACCTTCTGTAAGGCTTCAACGACATCCGGGTCAAACTGCGTACCGGAGCATTTTACAATCTCTTCTATTGCCTCTTCTACAGGCCGTGCCTGCCGATGTTCCCGATGAGATGTAATAGCATCAAAGGCATCGGCAACAGCGAGTATTCGCGAGCCGATTGGAATTTCTCTTCCCTTCAAGCCGTTCGGATAACCGGCACCGTCAAATCTTTCGTGATGACCTTTTATGATTTGCAGCTCGAGACCAAAGATTCCGACGGGCTCCAAAATTTCTACAGAAGCATTCGGATGCTGTTTGATGATACGCTTTTCCTCCTTTGTTAAGGGAGTGGTTTTTTTAAGGATACTTTCCGGAATGGTTATGCTGCCGACGTCCTGTAACAAAGCTGATGTCCCAATTCTTTCAACAAGCTCAGAAGAAAGTCCCATTTCTTCTGCTATAGCTATCGCATAGGTTTGGACATTTTCCCCATGCCGGACTATGTACTGGTCTTTGAAAATCATATCCATAGCCCTTGAAAAGGCCGATATCGTCCCGACAGCATGCGAGCGTAATTTTCTTGTAAGAGAAGCGACTTTATTCTGAAGCTCATGATAAACCCTGTCATCCGGCTGTTCCGGCTCCTGCTCGGAATTGACATTCTCCCAGCGTACAACACAATTTCTTCCCCTTCTCTTGGCATTATAAAGGGCAGTATCGGCTTTTTCAGCAAGGTCATAAGAGCTCATAAGGTTATTGGAATCAACGCTGGCAAGTCCTATGCTTGTAGTGATGGATATTGTCTTATCCAAAACCTTCCATCGGTACTGGTCCACGATTTTTCGAAGTCTCTCTGCCGCCTGATAAGCCTTTTCAGGTGAGGTGTTGGGCATAAGTATTATGAATTCTTCGCCGCCGTACCTGGCAGCGACGTCGAGGGGATAAATATTTTCATTCAGAATCTTACCCATCTGTGCGAGGATTTCGTCACCGCCCCGATGCCCGTATGTATCGTTTGCACTCTTGAAATGGTCAATGTCGAGCATCATAACAGCTAAACTGCTGCCGTCTATTTTCGCTCTTAGAATCTCACGGTCGAGAATGTCAAAGAAATGTCTTCGATTTGCCAGGCCGGTCAACTCATCAGTGTTTGCAAGCAGCAGCAGTTTTTTCTGCAATTCCACAATCTGCAAGGCGATACCGATGCGTGTTCTAAGGCCGCTGGGCTTAAAAGGCTTGGTGACATAATCGACAGCTCCTCTTCTTATAGCCTCGACACCGATTTCCTCATCAGAAAGTCCCGTCAGCACTATGATAGGTATGTTAGGATGTGCATCTCGAAGCCTGTCAACAGTTTCAATTCCATTGCTGTCCGGAAGCCCTAAATCGAGCAGTACTAAATCAATTCCTCCCTTTTTAAGACTAAGCATTGCCTGTGTAAGCGTATCAGCGATATCGGTAACGAACTCGACGGTATGAAGACCGCTTTTGAGAGCCAGTTGAGCCAATTTGCGGTCAGCAGGGTCATCATCAACCAACAAAATTTTTACCTGTTTTTTGTTCATGAAGGCTGCCTTTGCACAACTCTTTTACAAACAACAAACCAGTATTCTTCCATATCACTCATCATCTGCTGGAATCCCTGCAAAGTAACAGGCTTTTTGATATATCCGGCAGCCTGCAACTTATAGCTTTCAAGAACATCCTGCTCTGAATCGGACGTTGTAAGGACAACAACAGGAATGTCATTGAGCTCAGGATTGTTTTTGATGTGCTTTAAGAATTCTTTGCCGCCCATACCGGGCATATTCAAATCCAACAAGATAAGGTCCGGCCTCGGCGATTCCTTATCGCTGTCTTGACATCTTTGAAGGTATTGCAATGCATTCTCAGCATTGTTCACAGTTACCAGCTCATTCAGGATTTTTTCATTGCAGAGCGATTTCTCTATCAGCCTCTGGTCTCCGGCGTCATCCTCAATAAGCAATATTACAACGTCTCTGAATCTTTGCATATATCACCACCTTATCAAAATATTAGTCTGAATGAGAAATTCTGCATTTACCTTATTTCCATCCTGAATTAAATCTCTTCTACAACAATGAAGAGGTTGTGAACCAGTATTTCACAAGCTTTTTTACGATATTGTCAAGCTCTGCGGCATTGAGGGGTTTTTGAGCATATCCCGCGGCATAGAGTTTATAGCTTTGTTCTATATCTTCTTGATTATCAGAGCAGGTTAAAATAACAACGGGTATAGAACACAACCGTTCGTCCTCCTTAATGCATTTCAGAAATTCTTTTCCCTGCATACCCGGCAGAGCCAAATCGAGCAATATCAGGCTTGGCCGAGGAGCATCTGAATCCTGCTCTTTTGAACGCCGCAGATAGTCCAAAGCCTCTTCAGCACTTGCCACAACATTTACCTTATCTATCACTTCCTGATTACTAAACGCTCGCTCGATAGATTTTTGGTCTATTGGGTCATCCTCAACAATTAACACAACGACATTCTTTAAGTTTTGCATTTTCTTTTCTCCTAACTAAGCCCGAAGATTTGAAACCAAGCTTTTTTGTTCGCTACTTTTCTCAGGCATTTTCTTATCTGGTAATGTAAACCAGAAAGTCGAGCCTTTTCCCAGCTCGGTTTCAACTCCAATTTGGCCCCCATGCTTTTCAACAATCCTTTTACAAATTGACAGGCCGATTCCAGTCCCATCATATTCCCGACGAGAGTGAAGGCGCCTGAACATCTTGAAAATGTCACCGCAGTATTTTTCCTCGATACCTATTCCATTATCTTTGACATTTATACGAATCTGACCCTCAGGTGTACTTCCGGCCGTAATTACTATATGCGGATTAACGCCCTGGGACTGATACTTGATCCCATTTGCTATAAGATTCTGCAGTAACTGACTTATCTGAACCGAATTTGCCCAGACTTTCGGCAGTTGATTAGGCACTTCAATGATTGCAGAACTCTCTTCGAGCAGGGCGGAAAGTTCTACCTGCCTTAACTGCTCGATAACTTCATTTAAGTTGACTTCTTCAATAGGAGCCTCTTTTGTACCTACGCGGGAATACATCAAAAGACCTTCTATCATTTTGTTCATCCTCTCTGCACCATCTATCATAAACTTCATATTCTCCTGGTTCTCTTCGGATAGCTTGCCTTCAAGGGAATCCTTGAGCAAAGTTCCGAAAGAAGAGATTTTTCTTAATGGCTCCCGCAAATCGTGTGAGGCTATGTAAACAAAGTCCTTAAGCTCCTGGTTAGCCTTCTCCATTTTATTTCTTGCTTCCGTAAGGCTGTTGTTCGAAGCTACAAGCTTTTGGTTGGCGACTTTGAGCAAATTTTCAGCCTTTTTGCGCTCAGCAACCTCCTTGTTTAGATTATATACATAGGTTGCCTTCTTTTGTAACTCTGCAGCCATTTTATTAAAGGAATCAGAGAGCACACCAACCTCATCGTTGCATGTTTTTTCAGTTCTATAACTAAAATTACCTTTTGATATTATCTTAGTTGACTCAACAAGATTCAAAATGGAACTAACCATTAGACCTGAGAGATAATAGAATATAGACAAAGTGAAAGCTGTGAATATTACTGATAACACAATCGAGAAAAATTTATTACTTTTTATTATAGACGCAATAGTTGCAGTAAACTGGGCAAGCTCATCTTTTTCGACGGATTTTGCAAGGGATAAAGTATTTATGACCTTATACTTGTACAGCATGATTTTACTAATGTAACTGGATATATCTGCTTTTATCTGAATTATTTGTTCAGAAGTTTCAAGCAACTCTCGCAAGCTACTATCAAGACCCAACGCAAAATCTTTTTCTGTTTCAGAGCCGTAATTCTCTTTCAAAAAAGCCCCGGCTGTTTCAATCTGCTTCATCGTCTGTGTCAATTTCTCTGAAGAGTTTGGTTCACCCATTGCATACTGCCCAAGAGCATACCCAAAGGTTGCTGCGTATAACTGTCTTGCATAGAGGACAGAGTCGTCTAAAGATTGTTTTTGTTCAGCCGTTGCGTGGCTAATATTTGAAGTGTAGAGGTTCTCAATTTTTATTTCAACTTCTTTTAGCGTTTCTAATAATTTGACGCATTCTTTATACTCTTTAAAAATGTCGTTTCCTACTCTCTCCAAATATTGCTTATAAGCTGAAAGATTACTGTAGATATCCTGTTCCATGTACCCACGTTTACCTTTCTCGTATTCATCTAATAATTTCTCAAGTTTGATAAGTGTCTCTTGAAAATTCTTACCTGCATTCTCATTGGTCGGGGAAGCTAAGGCTTCAATCCCAATAAATAATTTTTCGAATTCCGCCTTTATTTCAAGGACAGCGGTGATATCCGGTACAGCATTGTTTTTGACCTTCAAGTAAACCCGGCTTATTTTACTGAAACCATAAATAGATAAAATAGTAATCGCCACAACCAAAGCAACGGTTACGGCTGAAATTAAACCCAGCTTTTTGCCAATTCTTAAATCTCTGAATCTCATCTTGGTTTACTCTTCTGCTTCAATCCATATTCTTCGAGCTATTTATCTCAATTATTGCATAGAAGATTATTAGGCCAATATCAACTACGGCATCTCTATTCCAAATCACTGACTACAACTTTCTCCAGAGCTGTGTCATCTTTAGGTTCGTCAGGTATTTTGCTCAACATCCAGTAGATATCAACAATCCGCACCGCCTTGACGAACTTTCTATAATCGACAGGCTTAACGATATAACCAACGATTCCAAGGCTAAAGCACTTCGTTACATCCTGATTGCTCTCCGACGTTGTTAAAGCCACCACGGGAATGGATTTTAACTCTTCATCTGACTTTGCTTCCTCAAGAAACTCTAAGCCGTTCATTCTTGGCATATTCAAATCCAAAAGGATAATGCACGGCCTTTCATTCCCTTTTTTTTTCAAATACTCGAGCGCCTCCTCACCATCAGCCGCATGAACTAATTCGTTCTCGATTTTAAGTTCTTTTAACGCCCGCTTGATAATCAGCACATCTGCAGTGTCATCTTCAACCAGCATAATCGGTTTCAAGCTTCTCATATCAGATATCCCCATCTTTTTCGTTCAGGAATTGTAAAAAACATAAACACCTATAGCAATCGCACCCCACATTCACAAATTAAGCTCAGGCTGAAAAAAGCTAATCTGTCATTACAATTATTATGTTTTTTCGGC
>CAYNDE010000036.1:0-13503 GCA_964395535.1 uncultured Pirellulales bacterium | reverse complement strand
ACAGGGACGGCCGTCTTGACCGCGGCTTTTACGATTATGTAACTGTTTACAGCGCAGAAGAAAATGTAAGTCAGTCTGGCGAAAGGAGAATCAACATTAATCAGTCGGGCAGCAGTGAGCTTTCGGATCTTATCCGGCAGGTCGTAACCGATGACCGGTATTATCAGATTATGGAAAATATACGTAGTGTCCGGCAATTCAGAAATATTCTACAATTTTATTTTGTCAGCGAGCTGACTTATGATGAGTTTGAACAAATAGCAGACAGGATAACCACGACAGATGAGCAGTATATAACAGGACGTGTTAATGTGAATCTTGCGCCGCGGGAAGTGCTGCTATGTCTGCCCGGCCTTTCTGAAAGTGATGTGGATACCCTTATTGACAAACGTACTTCCTCTGATGTGAACCTTGAATCCATCGCCTGGGTCGCCGAGGCATTAAAGTCCGAGCCTGAAAAGGCCGTAGAGATTGGCAGCTATATTACTACCGCCCGTTCGACCCGTTTCTCGGCTGATATTGTAAGTACCAGCGGTAACGGACGGGCTTTTCGCAGATACAGGATTGTCCTTGATATGCAGAGTGAGCCGCCCTCTATTATTTATTGGAAGGAGCTGACTAATCTGGGCTGGCCGCTTGAGACGGAGATAATTTCAACGTTGCGTTCGGGTTTGTAATTGTAAGAAAGTTTATTTGCTCTGTTTTAGTGAGCACGAGTTATGCTGATAAATCACAAAATATTAGGACTTGATATTGAAGAGCATTCGATACTCGCAGCCGAGCTTCGCACAAATGGAAAGCACCGCGAGGTTAGAAATGTAGCTGAATTTGTTTTCCCGGAAAACGTTTCTTTCGAAAAGCCCGCTGAACTGGGTCAGCACCTGCACCAGTTCCTCAGGAGTAATCACTTCTCTGCTAAAAACGCAGTTATAGGAATTCCTGTTAAGTGGCTGATTATGCGGCAGGAAAGTATTCCGCCTGCCGGTGCAGATTCTTTGGCTTCGATTCTCAGGATAAAGGCTGAACGGGAATTTTCACTGGATTATAATGACCTTGTTGTTGACTATATAGGCCAGGGGCGTTCAACGGAAAAAAGCTCTTTGCTTCTTGTCGCGACACTGCGTCAAAAGATAGAACAGCTTGTTGAAACATCGCATGCAGCCGGCCTGACCGTCCTTTCGATTACTTCTTCATTTTTGGCTGTTGCTTCGGCCTTCAGACAGGCAGGCTTCGATGATGGTTACGGATTATATATAAGGCCGAGCTATGCTGAGTTTCTGGTTAAGAAAAATAAAAGTGTCAATCTGTTGCGACACGTACCGGCGGCCATAGGAGGCCAGCAGGATACAAAAGCCGATGTAACTGTCCTTGGCAGGGAACTGCGGCGTCTGGTTTCTGTTTTACCCGGTACCGGCAGTGAAACTGATACCAAAAAATTATTCGTATGGAATGCAGCGGATATTAGCCCTGAGACCCTGCAGGTTTTCGAGCAAAGCACTTCGCTGCAGACAGAAGTAGTGAATGGTACTGCTGATTTGGCGGTTAAAAAATCTGTAAAGACAAGTGAATCCGGAATTGGTCGTTTTGCCGCTGCCATATCTCTTGCATCGGCGGCGGGCAAGCCTAAATTACTGGGTATTGATTTTCTGAATTCTCATATCCATCCGGAAAAGAAGACGGCAAACGGTCGGCGGATTTTGCGTGCGGTATTGGTTGGGCTGGCGGTCGTTTTGTGCGGCCTGTTTTTAGCTTTGAGCTGGCACAGCGAAAAGGCAGAAGTCGCTGAATTAAGAACCCGCCTGGAGGATATGAGGGGTGACATAACCGAAGCAGAAGCGGTTATTGATAAGGTCTCTTTTTCAAGAGGCTGGTACTCAGCAAAACCAAAGTTTCTTGATTGCTTGAAGCAATTGACGCTGGCTTTCCCTACGCAGACAAACATATGGGTCACAAGCCTGGCTATACGAAAGGATATGCAGGCAAATGTTACCGGCAAATCCCTGAATGAAGAAAGCGTGCTGCAATTACTGGATTCTTTGAAATCAAATGTTTCCTTTTCCGGCGTGGAGATGCTCTATATGCGAAATATCGGAAGGTCGAGTAAAGAAATCTCTTTTGCTATAAGTTTTAATTTTGTTGATGGAAGGTAAGCAGATGGTCCTTTCGAAACGGGAAAAATACATCCTGCTTGTCACATTGATTGTAGTGACGACACTCGTCGCTGACAGGTATGTTGTAACACCTCTGATGTCCGTATGGGCACAGGTGAAGGCTGAAAAAGAGGGTCTGATTGACCAAATGAATTATGCCCAGAGCCTGTTCAGACGCAAGGCTTTAATGGAACGCAAATGGCAGGATATGATTTCCAGCGGTCTTGAACGTGATGTTTCGAAAACTGAAAGCAAAGTTTTGAATGCTGTTCGACAATGGTCGCAGGAATGTGATTTTGTGCTGTCTTCCGTGAAGCCTGAGCGTGTGGCAGGGCAGGAAGCTTTGCAGCAGATTACATTTCAGGTTGCCGGTACAGGGACTATGCAATCGGTCGGCAGGCTCATCTGGCGAATCGAGAATGCCCAGCTTCCAATCAGGATTGAGGATATCCAGCTGGGTTCGCGAACTGAAGGTGTTGATGATATGTCCCTGCAATTGAAATTGTCGGCTATTTACCTGTATATAGATGTGAATGATGTGAAGGTGGAGATTTGAAAATGTATATCGAAAGTAAGCTCAAAAAAATTATCAGCAATTATAAAGTCTTTGTTTTTTTACTGCTGTTTTTGGCCGATGTTAGTTTTGCCTTAAGTGCTGAACGGGAAGGCGATGCTCAGTTTTGGGACAACTATAGGGTGCTTGTGGAGCAGAATATTTTTTCCCGTCAGCGCGGCCGAGCTTTGAGAAGAGACGATGACAAGCCGAAAGAGCGCCCGGCTCCTGCTTTGGAAAGTTACTTTGTGCTCAAAGGTATTGTTCGGCAGAACGAAGAGTATGTCGCATTTTTGGAAGACACGAGGATGGGCGAAACAGTAAGGGCGCGAGCAGGAGACAGCATTGCAAGAGGCCGCGTAAAGAATCTTACGCTTGATAACATCGAATTCGAGATGGACGCCAATTCAATAACAGTTGAAATAGGTGATAGTCTTCAGGGAAAAGCGCCGACACGTTCAGTGACATATAATGACCTTGTCGAATGGTCTCAATCGTCTTCCGGAAGCTCTGGTAATGAAGCTTCGGGCCAGGAGACAGGCCGGAGCAGTGATGACGATGAAATCCTGAGAAGATTAATGGATAGACGGAGAAGGGAAACCGGAGGATAATTTATTATTGATATTACTAACCAATTTAATTTTGGTTTGATAAAGGAACTTAAAGCAAATGCGTAACTTAACAAAAATTTTAATTGCGGTTTTTATTTTTTCGTTAATTCTACTTCCAAACAGTGCTGCACCCGCTGAGCAAGAGGATTCCAACAACATATCCGTGGCAGATACAAAGATACTGCTTAATTTCAAAGATGCTACTCTGGAGACGATACTCGAATATCTTTCCGAAGTTGCCGGTCTTGTTGTGGTAGCGGATGAGGGCCTGACTGACCGTTTGACTGTTATCAGTCGCCAAAGTTTAAACGTTGACGAAGCTATTTCTCTTATCAACACGATACTTAAGGAAAAGGGCTACGCTGCGGTCCGAATGGGCAGAACGCTGAAAATCGTCACGCTGGCAGAAGCGAAAAAAATGAATATCCCTGTACGTTCAGGAATAGACCCAGAGAAGATAGTTGAAAGTGATGATTTGGTTACTCATGTCATCCCCATACGATATGCGAATGCTGCAAGATTAAGAGAAGACCTCGCTTCACTGGTTCCGACTTATGCAGACCTGGCAGCTAATGAAGACAGTAACGTATTGATTCTTACTGCTACTACTGCTGATATAAAACGTTTTGTGGAAATAGTCAATGCACTCGACACTCATTTGGCCGCGGTGGCAGAGGTCAGGGTTTATCGTTTAAAGTATGCTAATGCTACGAATGTAGCCGAGCTTATTAACACGATATTCGAGCAGCAACAGCAGTCAAGTTCAAGCAGCCAGCAAATGGGCGGACCATTTGGAGCAATGAGAGAATTTATGAGGCGTGGCGGCCGGGACAGCCAGGATACAGGTTCTCAGGAAACAACCGGTCCTCGCACAAACGTAAGTGCGGCAGCCGATGAGCGTACCAATACCGTAGTTGTTAGCGGTCCTTCTGATGTGCTGAAAGTGATTGATGGCGTAATCAAGGATTTGGATTCCAAGCCGGGAGAGGAGCTTACAGTATTTACATATCATTTGAAGAATGCAGACGCTGAAAATCTGGTGGAAGTTCTTAATAATCTTTATACTCAGATGAGCTCAATGACTACTGGTCAGACTGCTGGAACGCGAACAGGAGGAGGAACTACCGGTCGTGGAGGCTTTATGGGGATGGGGATGGGAACAACCAGTACACAGTCCCTCAGCGACCTGTTAGAGCAGGTATATTTCGAGGCTGATACGGATACAAATGCCCTGCTTGTTATGGCTACGCCGAAAAATTGGGCACGAATCAAAGAGATACTGGATGACCTGGATAAACCTGTTCCGCAGGTCCTTATAAAAGTTCTTCTTGCGGAAGTTACGCACAGCGATTCACTTGACCTGGGTATCGAGTTTTCAATGCTGAATATGCGAAGCGATGGGGACAGCTCTCTTTTCTCGACGGATTTCGATTTGGTGAGTAAAGGGCTCATACTAAGAACCATAGAAGGAGAAGTTGACGTAGCATTGCATGCATTGGAAAAGGACGGCAAGCTCGATATACTCTCGAGGCCGTATATACTAACAAGTAACAACCAGACCGCGACCATTACCGTGGGCGAAGAAGTGCCCTTCATTCGGGACACACGATTAACGGATACCGGACAGACCATAAACACAATCGAGTATGAAGATATCGGGATTATCCTTGAGGTAACCCCGCATATAAATCCGGATGGTTTGGTTATAATGGATGTAAGCCCGGAAATATCTGCAACCACTGCCGACACCGTACCAATATCTGAAACGGTTAACGCGGCTGTATTTGCAAAGCGCTCCTCGGTTAGCCGTGTTTCCGTACATGACGGCCAAACCATTGTAATCGGCGGTCTGGTTAAGGACCAGTTAACTGAAAGCGTGGAAAAGGTACCGTTGCTCGGGGATATCCCCATTCTGGGAGCTGCGTTCAGGAATACTGAAAAAGACAAAGAAAAAACCGAGCTATTGATATTCCTAACGCCTTATGTTGTGACAAGACCCGAAGAATTACAGCAAATGTCTGAATCGATACAATCGGAAAGTCAATTAGTTCCGAATGCAGTGGCTCCGGGCGTTTTTGAAAAGCATATGAGCGGCATGCAGAAAAGTGCTCAGGACCCGAATATCAAAGGCGCTCCTGAAAAATAAGTCATTTTCAGATTATCAGCAGCAGTAACCGGTCTCGGTAATACTGCTGACGCAGGTTGTTACTCTTTTTAAATGGGTAACCGTCTTCGTTTACATCTCTATCTTCAATACGCTGACGTCTTTTCCAATAAAGTTTCAGACAAGGGAATTAGGCTGTAAATATCTTGTGTTGCGAAAAGAATTGACAGGCAAACACTGAAGTTGTTAAATTACAGGCACCTGATGCGCCCGTAGCTCAGCAGGACAGAGCAACGGATTTCTAATCCGTAGGTCGCAGGTTCGAATCCTGCCGGGCGTGATTATAAGCCATTTATATATAATTACTTATTCTTAAAAATGGCTACATTAGGGCAAATGTATAACCTGCGGACAAATAGTCCGTAGACTGTATCTTTGTTTGTGAGGTATGAAATATCTATTTCCATAACACTTGGATATATAATCTTGTTGACTTTATTAGGTAGGACGAAACGTCGGAAAATTCAAATGGCGGTCAACGGCTTTAATATCCGTGTGTCTTTTTAATCCTATTATTTTGCTAGAAACAAAGCCCAATTATGATACTTTGCTTCTGCAATACTGCAACAATTGGGGCTTCAGTTAAAATTGCCTTATACAAGCACAGCTCAAAACTTACACCCCCAGCGCATAAGAAAAGCCAATCTCAACTGATATAGTTTTCCGGACTTAACAAAAACGGAGCTGATTTGGCATCTCATGTTCTGTTTTTAAAAGCATATCCCATATGCGTGCCGTAACATAGGTAATTTGCATTATTTGACAAAATTTAGTATGATATCAGCCGATAATAGAGTTATTGTTTATAATGCTTGACCAGGGAAACCTAAATGAAAAAGAAGCTTTTACTGCCAATTGTGATTGTTATCGTCGTATTGGTCGGCCTGCGTCTCTATAAAGGAATTGTCGGCTCCAATAATAAAAAAGATCGGGGACCTTCGAGCGTTCCAGTTGCCGTTGAAATTAAACCAATTCAAAAGGGTGAAATCCACGATATTGCAGTCTTTACCGGCTCGCTTGAGCCAAGAGCACAATTCGTCGTAGCCCCAAAGGTCGCCGGCTGGCTCAAGCAACTTCTTGTCGATGTCGGCGATATGGTTGAACGCGACCAAGTCATTGCCCTGCTCGATGATGAGGAATTTGCTCAACAGCTCGAACAGGACCGGGCTGAGCTGGAAGTTGCCAAGGCGAACGCTGAAAACTCCGCCAGCGACCTGGAAATCGCCAGGCGTGAATATGAAAGGGCAAAGACACTTAGAGAAAAGCAAATCGCCTCGGCATCAGAGCTGGACGAATCAGAGGCGGTTTTTAACGCCAGCCAGACCAAATACAAAGTGTCACTCGCCCAGGTGGCCCAGAAAGAAGCGGCATTGAAAGCTGCTGAGGTGCGACTGTCTTACACAAAGGTCAGGGCCTTCTGGGAAGAAGGCGAACAGACCAGGGTTGTAGGTGAAAGATATATCGACGAAGGAACCCTGCTGCAGGTAAATCAGCCCATCGTTTCGATTCTCGAAAACAATCCGCTGACGGGCGTCGTTTATGTTATTGAAAGAGACTACCCTAAGGTCAAAATCGGTCAGGAGGCTGTTATCACTACCGATGCATACCCCGGAAGGAAATTTACAGGCGAAATCGTTCGCATAGCACCGCTGTTGATAGAAAGCAGCAGACAGGCAAGGGTTGAAATAGAGGTACCGAATCCGGACCATTTTCTTAAACCCGGAATGTTTGTCAGATCTCAGGTTGAGTTCGCCAGGCATGAAAACGCTACGATCGTTCCTTTTGCCTCGCTGGTCAAGAGGAATGACAAAGAAGGGATTTTCATTGCCGATGTTCAAAATCTAAAGGCAGCTTTCGTGCCGGTGACAACGGGTATAACAAGCGGCGAAATGGTTGAAATCATAGAGCCTGCAGTTTCGGGTCTGGTTGTTACTATGGGTAATCATCTTCTTGAAGACGGCTCAAAAATCACACTGCCCCAAAATGCGGCTAAACCGCAGGATGTTGATTCCAACGCAACCTCTACCGATGCGATACCGGGAGTTCCAAGATGAAAATATCCCGCTTTGCTGTTCATCGCCCTATCTTTACCATTATGATAACTCTCATAGTGTTGTTGCTGGGGATTATTTCACTGCTGCGGCTGCCCATCGACCTAATGCCCGACATTTCGTACCCCACGCTTAGTATTTCCTGCTCATACGAAAACGCTGGCCCGGAAGAAATCGAAGAGCTTATAACCCGGCTGATTGAACAGGCCGTCAGTGCTGTACCCGGAGTCGAGGAGGTAACATCCATTTCTGCCGAGGGACAGAGCACTGTCCGAGTGACATTCTCCTGGGGCAAAGACCTCGATGCAGCAGCAAATGATATACGGGACCGTCTGGACCGCATTATCGACCGTCTGCCTGAAGATGCAGACCGACCCACGCTTCGAAAATTCGACCTCGCGAGCTTCCCGATTCTGATTCTCGGCGCATCCAGCAACCTGGACCCGGTTCAAACACGGCAGATTATGGAAGACCAGGTGCAATACCGTCTTGAGCGTGTTCCCGGTGTAGCTGCCGTCGATATCTGGGGAGGACTTGAACGGGAAATACACGTCAGTCTCGACCCGGCCAAGATAAACGCTCTTTCCATCCCCCTGGATACAATCATATCGCGCATCCGCGAGGGAAACGTCAATATTCCTGCAGGTACCGTGGAAAAGGGCAACTTCGAAATCACCATCAGAACGCCGGGTGAATACACCGACCTGATGCAACTGCAGGATACCGTGATAGCTGTTCGATACGGTGTGCCGATTCAACTGAAGGAGATCGCGGTAGCGGAGGATTCCTGGCAGAAAATCACAAGGATTGTTCGTGTTGACGGAGCTCCGGGAATGCGGCTTTCGGTCAACAAGCAATCCGGCAAGAACACCGTTGATGTCGCCCGCGGCGCACTTGCGGAACTCGAACGCATTAATCGAGACATACCTCAGATAAAAATTATACCGATTATAGACACGTCGGATTATATCCAGCGGTCCATCTCTAACGTGGGCACCTCTGCCGTGTATGGAGGAATTCTGGCTATAGTCGTATTGCTTCTGTTTTTGCGTAACATACGAAGCACCGTTGTCATCGCCACAGCCATCCCCGTTTCAATCATTGCCACATTTGCTCTTCTTTACTTTGGCGATTTCACGCTTAATATAATGACGATAGGCGGGCTGGCACTTGGAATCGGGATGCTCGTTGACAATTCAATCGTTGTTCTCGAAAACATCTTTCGAAAACGAGAGTCCGGCGAAGTGCCGCTGGAAGCCGCCATCAACGGCACCGAGGAGGTTACCGCGGCCGTTATCGCCAGCACACTAACCACGATGGTGGTTTTTTTGCCGCTGATATTTATGCGGGGGATGTCCGGTGTGATGTTCAAGCAGCTTTCTATCGTGGTCGGCTTCTCTCTGCTGTGTTCGCTGGTAGTGGCCCTGACGCTGGTCTCGATGCTTTCCTCGCATATTCCGGGCAGCACCGTCGATACAAAATCTGCCGACACTTTCCGTGCAAAGGTCTTCGAAGTCAGCGGCCAATTCCTCAAGCGCCTCGAAAACCAATACAAAAAGCTCCTGCATCTTGCCCTTGACAATCGCTTTTTCGTTGTGCTTTTAGCGGCCCTTATTTTTACCGCCTGCCTGCTGCTCATTCCTTACGTGGGCGTTGAGCTGATGCCCAGCACTGATGAGGGCGAGGTCCGGGTTGACACCGAGATGCAGGTCGGTACCCGGCTTGATGTACTGGATGAAAAAATGAAAGTCATAGAACAAATCGTCAACGAATCCGTCCCGGAAATCCAGAATACCGTTACGAGCGTGGGCGGCTCAAGATGGCGGGGAAGAGGCGGTCATACAGGCAGTATGCGTATCGCTTTAAAACCGCAATCACAGCGAAAACGCTCCAGTCAGCAGATTGCCGACGAATTGCGTGTAAAGTTAAGTAATATACCCGGAATAATTGTCAGAACCCGTCCGGGTCAGGGATTATTTTTGCTGCGCATGGGAACATCCGAAGGTGATAGAATCGAGGTGGAAATCCGCGGACACGACCTCCAGACAGCAGATAAACTGGCTGAACGGGTCAAAGAGCTGGTGGAATCAACTGAAGGAGTCACCGATGCCAGAATCAGCCGAGAATCCGGCAGTCCTGAAGAGCTGATTCTGATAGACCGGCAGAAAGCCGCCGATATGCATCTGACGGTCTCGAGAATAGCTAACGCGCTTCAGACCATTCTCTCGGGTACTAATGCCGGCTATTATAGAGAAGCCGGTGACGAATATAGAATTCTGGTCAAGCTTAAAGACGCAGAGAAAATGGATCTCCGTGATATTCTCGATCTGACAATTACCAATTCCGAAGGTGACGCGGTCGTCCTCAAAAACGTGGTCAACGTCGGACCTCGAAGCGGCCCGGTAATGATTGAGAGAAAGGACCAGGAGCGAATGGTCGGTATATCCGCCGATGTAAGCGGAAGAAATCTCGGCTCAGTCCTCAATGAAGTTGGTGCCAAGCTGCGAACTATTCCTGTACCTGCCGATTTTATCATCGGATTTGGCGGAGATTATGAAGAGCAGCAAAGGTCATTTCGCGAGCTTCTTCTAAGCTGCATTCTGGCCTTGGTATTGGTTTATATGGTAATGGCCTGCCAATATGAATCACTCAGAGACCCTTTTGTGGTAATGTTCTCGGTTCCTCTTGCTGCGATAGGAGTCATCCTGATGCTTTTGCTTACTGGTACGACTTTTAACATTCAATCTTTTATTGGCTGCATTATGCTTGAAGGTATCGTTGTAAATAATGCCATTCTTCTTGTTGACCACACCAACCTGCTTCGTCGCAGAGACAAGATGCCGCTTCGCGATGCCATAGAAGAAGCCGGCCGACGACGTCTTCGACCGATTCTTATGACGGCAATGACAACAATAATCGGCCTGATACCGCTGGCTCTGGGTCTCGGTGAAGGCGGTGAAGCACAGGCCCCTATGGCCAGGGCCGTTATCGGCGGACTTCTAAGCTCGACATTGATTACGCTGGTCTTTGTCCCGGTTGTTTACTCAATATTTGAAAGGCGTGCCGCTGGCTCAACCATCGAAAAAATAACAAGTAATAATAATCCTAAGTAAATGGATTTAAGAAAATTGTTCGGAAATTGTAAAAACAATCTGAGTATATTTTATCTGACGATATTAAGCGTCACCACGCTGTTGTTGTCTTCCTGTTCACCGGCCGAACCAGAATTCTATCCTGATTACATTGGCCCCCAAACAACAACAGACTTTCCGGCTGCCAAACAGGTGCCCTTGCCGACTCAACAACCTGATGCAAATAAAGCTCCAATTGAACAAGGGCCTTTGGTTATCAATATCGAACAGGCAATTCTGATGGCCTTGGCCAACAACCAGTCGCTTTTCGTCGAGAAAATCAATCCGCCTATAACCCGGACCATTGAACAGGAAGAATTGTCCGTCTTCGACCCGTTTCTAAACGTCGATTTTACCAGTAACAGGTTACTCGCTGAGCGGCTTTCACGCGCCGGCTCGTCAACGGAAACATCCGTGGTCGATTCTATGACCGGCCGGGCCTCTTTGGCAAAATCGTTCCCAACCGGTACACTTCTGGAGCTTAATGCCAGCACCAGCTATACAGATTCATCCTTGTACGGCGACACGTTTACAGCCAATCGTCTCGGATTTACCGTTACTCAGGCACTTCTGCAGGGGTTTGATGTTCGTGCCAACCTTGCCCGTGTCAATCAGGCCAGAATTGATACCCTCATTTCACAGTATGAGCTTCGCGGCTTTACCGAACTGCTAATCGAGCAGGTCGAGTCGAAATTTTGGGATTACGCTCTTGCCCAGAAACAAATTGAAATCTATACCGATTCCCTCAACCTTGCTGAAAAGCAGATGGCAGAGACACAGGAGCGAATTAATATTGGAAGCCTTGCCGAGACCGAGCTTGCAGCCGCACAGGCCGAGGTCGCGCTTAGAAGGGAAAGTCTCATTAACGTCAGGAGCGACCTTGCCAAAGAACGTCTGAATTTATTGATGCTGCTGAACCCCTCTCGAAGCGTCGACTGGAACACCGACATAACCCTTGAATACGACGCTTCGCTGCCTGATGCCACACTTGATAACGTTGAACAGCACATCCGGTTGGCTCTCAAAATGCGCCCGGAACTGAACCAGGCCAAACTGCAGATAGAACGGGGCGACCTCGAAGTTGTGCAAACTAAAAACGGCCTGCTCCCCAAATTGGATGTGTTTATCACCCTGGGCAAGACAGGTTACGCCAACACCTTCGGCAGGGCTTCGAACAGAATCGACCGTGATAATTACGATATCGCCTGGGGCGTTATTTTCCATGACACCGCCTTGAATCGAAGCGCCAGGAGCCTGTACCACCGTGCCGTCCTGAACAAGCAGCAGCTGCGTGATTCTTTGGAGAATCTCATCCAGCTTGTGCAGGTAGATGTGCGCTCCGCTTATATCGAAGTGACTCGAACACGCGAACAGATTACAGCGACAACTGCCACGCGCGACTCTCAAGAAGAAAAACTCCGTGCAGAGACCGAGAAATTCCGCGTGGGGAAATCTACTTCCTTGTTAGTGGGACAAGCCCAGAGAGATTTCGTTGCCAGCCAGATTGCTGAAACTCAGGCCGTTGCTAATTATCTCAAGGCCATAGTCAGTCTGTACCGGCTCGAGGGTTCCCTCCTGCAGCGACGCGGTATTTTGGCACCGGGGATGGAACCTATCACCCTCGATAACGACGAGTAATTTCTGTAAAAATCATTTCTTCAATTCAACAAGCCAGCCGTTAATCGCATAAAGTGAATCCCACCTTTCCGTTGTGCGGTCTGTTTTGCAGATAAAATTGTCAATTTCCTGGACTTAAAGTTCTTTGCTCAACACTGCTTGGAGAATTTGTATCGATGGTCTTGACAAACCTAAGTTACAGCCAACATTCTTTTTGAGTCTTCTACGATTACAATCTCAAAGAACACGGATTTAATATCCATTGGTATGACTATCTGCTGACCAACAGCAAGATCGAGAGGTATCATCGCTCGATTAAGGAACAAGTATTTTTGCAAGTATGAAAATTGTCGGAAGAACTTGAAAAGGAAATTTCCAGGTTTGTTAATTGGGATAACACCCAAAGGTATCATGAGGCTATTGGTAATGTCACACCGGATGATGTTTATTATGGCAGGTGTGAGAAAATACTTGAAAAACGTTCTGAATTAAAAAAGAAAACAATACTTGAAAGAAAAAATATAATGGTAAAATCATGGAAACGGAGCTGAGATCATCTCCTGATTTAGAGGCTTAATTGTCTCATTTTTGCTGAAGACTTATAGATTGACCAGATTACCTGATTATATTATTTTAGTGATCTCTTAAGTTTTGTTTAATAACCATCTAATGACTCACCTGAAATTGCAGTTGTACCAAGATGTTGCGATTCTGGGTATGATTGGGGAATACTTCCAGTCCCCTTGAGTATACTTTGATACCCCTCATGGTCCGGGCCATTTTCGTTTTTTACTTGAAAAACACATTTTTAGCAAATAAGTTAATGTTTTAAAAGGTGCTGAAAAGTATTTCTAATCCGTAGGTCGCAGGTTCGAATCCTGCCGGGCGTGTTGCATAAGACTTTCCATATAAGTAACTTATGGAATTTCTCTATTTTCCAATGTCACTCAAAAACAGGCGGTGATCCAGAATGATCCAGAAAGAGGGGCTCAGAGAGAGTGGAATTTGACTGTTTTTGAGAATCTGCGGGTAGAATAAGTATGATGAGACTATTAAAAGAGAGATCTGGGGACTGTGGGATAGTTGAGAGGATGGAGAAATGGTTGAAATAGGGGAGTGAAAGTAGTAAAATGGTGAATGCAGAGCTGAGAGCATCTACTGATTTAGAGGCTTGATTATTTCATTTTTGTTGAAGACGTACAGGGAAAATCAGTATCTGAGCGAAA